>JAFPZP010000041.1 GCA_017417215.1 Candidatus Rifleibacteriota bacterium
GTATTACACTTTGCCTATCTATCTGAATATAGCCATTCATTGTTCTCAAAATCATACTATGCAGAGAGATTCCAGAAGCAAACTTACGTGTAACGCTGGCATGATAGGGGTCAGCATAATCTATATCGTTATCAATACTTTTTTCTATTTCTTCTCGTTTATCTTCGTCAATGCCTGAAATAATTACAATAAGCTGTCCCGAAGACTTACTGACTTCATTAAAGTCTATATTGACCAAAGTATTATTATTTACACAAATATCAGAAATGTAATCTATTACAGCAAGAAGGCTCTGTCTTATATGGTCCAGGTCGGCAATAACAATATCAGGAAGCGTTGTCAGATTCCTGAAAACAATATCTTTTTTATCTCTTTTTGCAAGGAAAGAGACATATTCTTTTACTTCATCAAGCAATGAATTAAGTTTAAAAGCTGAGTTTTTAATTATAACCTTACCATTTTGAACTTCAGTAAGATTGAACATATCGTTAATCAAACTCATCAAAGACTTGCTGGATATTCTCAACAGTTCAATGATTTGTTTCTGATTATCATCGTTACAAATGGAAACAGCAAGTTCGGTCAAACCAATAATGGCAGTCATAGGAGTTCGCAATTCATGACTAGCATTAGCTAACAAACGGCTCTTTATCTGATTTGCTTCTTCTGCACTATTCTTAGCTTCTGTCAATTTTTCCTCTATAACTTTAAATATGCTTATATCGTGTATATTTAACAGCACAGCTTTTTTTGAAGCATAATCTATATTTGAAGCAGTTGTCTCAGCAGTAAAAATATCTCCAGACGACTTTTTAAAACGGCATTCAGATACAGAAACTTCGTCAGAAAGAGAAGTATGGTATTCTAATTTGCTTGTATCTACTATTAAATCATCTAGTTTCTTGCCAACTAAGCTTTCTTCATAACCAAAGCATTTCTGCATGCTTTTATTAACCGCTAAAATTTCTGTAGTTTCTTCACTAATTACACATATAGGATCTGGAGTATGATTGAAAATAAGCTGAAAATTACTCTGAGCAGACTCGATTGTTTTCATATTTTCGCTGTTGTAGGCTATACCATATAATATCAAATACAAAATAAATGTTACCAATAAAGCAATAAACAGCAACCAAACTTGAGTTGTTGCACTTTGATCAACGTTACTCAAACTTAAAACTCCGTAATGGTAATCACCAAAAGAAGCTAACGAGAAAAATGCACTATGTTTTGTCATCATTGATAATATAGGAATATTATCAATAGGCTGAGTGCCTTGATCTACATACTGTTTTATATCACCGCAGTTCTGATCTATAAAAATCTTATCATTGGCAACCATTATACGTCCGTTATCCTTCAAATCAACAATCATAGTCGGATAATGGTTAAGTCTTATAAGGTTTTCCAAATCATCTAACTCGATTTTAAAAATAAAAACACCTAAAACCTGCTGTTCATCAGCAGAAAGTACCGGATAATCAACATAAAAACCAAATTTATCCTCTGTTTTTTCTCTATATATAGATAGACTGGTAATACCATTAGATCCATTTATAAAGGACTCTCTAGAAGAAATTACCTGCCCTTCATGAACAGGATCAATTTCGGAAGAAACCAGTATATTACCTTTAGAATCAGATAAAAATACAGATATTCCGGGATTTTTATCATTTAAAGAAACAAGATACTTTTTAACTTCTTCCCTTGTTTCATCATTATCAGGTTTTGATAAATACTTTGATAAATTTGGACTTTGAGAAAATAGACGAGCAGACGAAATTGCTAAATCTATACGCTGTTTAATAGCATTTTTTATATTAAAATTATATGACTGGCTTTCATAATTCTGTTTAACTCTTTCTTCTCTGGTAATCAGATTGCTTCCGATTAAAACAAGCAAAGCTATTATTATTGAAGTAACATAAACAACAACCGGCGAAATCAATGACAGCGTATTAAGGCGATGAAGCCTCTGACTCTTTTCATAAGCATATCTTCTAAATAGAATAAAAATTGAAATTATAAAGAATAAAACGCTTTCTAAGTAATAAATATTTATAGCAGAAGGCTCTAACGGCTTATAATGGCCATCTACCAATTGAGCAAAGGGCAAATCATTTAATAATTGGATAATAGCTCCAAAAAATGCAACAGAAAAAGCCCCTCTAATAGCATTTCTATTATAATCTGATAATATTTTCGCAGCTTTTATGGTTACTATAACCGCAAATAGTTTTCCCAACATTATCATAACTGCGATAATTACACGATTTATATAATTAAATTCACAGGCAAGATAATAATAAAACAGCAGAAAAAGAATATACCATAAAGGAGAAAAAGGTTTCTTTCCGTATGCACTCTCTATATTTCTTCTTCCCAATTCCACACCACAGAAAATTATGAGGCATTGCAAACAGGAATTTATCTTAATAAAACCGCCTATTTCAACTAAAAAATCAAAAGAACGGAAAATATAAACTAAACCAACAGAGATAAAAAGAGGGATAGCAAGACTAGTATGGAGCGTCTTACGGCTATCTGGCGGAGTTATGCCTATAAGAGCACCCAATATTATCATAAAGATTCCAGATAGAAAAATATAACTGGAAGCTTCTGTAAGTGGTTTTAAAAATATTTCCATCTAATCCCTGCTATTTATAAATATTAAATTAAAATAAAACCCTCCCGTAAATGGAAGGGTTTTATTAATTGTTTAAACGTTATAAAAATCCTGGATAAAATAACGGCTGTCGTCAGCATTCATACGATGATGACTTTCCAAGAATCCACAACGTTCGAATTTCTCTAAGAAATAAACGATTTGCTTTTTCCACCAAGGCCAGTCGTGAGCAACATCATAGCCCCAAAGGTCCAAAAATACCGGAACACCGGATAATTTAAGATTCTTTGCGAGATGAATAGCTTCACCTGTCCATTCTTCCCATGGTCCCTGACCACTACATATTATCAATAAATTGTTCTGTAACTTTTGTATAGTTTCAAAACTCAATCTATCAGAATATGACAGCGGATTTCCGGCAAATGCATCATCATTCATGAAACCGTCAAGGGTGAAACTGATGTCATAGCAACCGCTCAAAGCTATACCAGAATCGAATATATCGGGATATTTCAAGAAGAAATTAGCGGTATGAAAAGCTCCAAAACTACAGCCATGAGCTATAATCCCAGCACCTTCATGACCATCAGCCAAAATATGAGGAACAATATCTTCACAGACTATCTTTTCATAGTCTAGTGCACGTCTGGCTCTATCTTCTGGAGACGCATTCTTATTAAACCAGCTTTCATGATCTATACTGTCAATACAGTATAACTGAACTTTACCTTCATCAATAAAACGAGAAATAGTTTCAGGCATTCCAAAATTTTCATAATCGAAAAATCTTCCTTCTTGTGAAGGGAAAACCAACATAGGCTTTCCGGAATGACCGAAAACCAGTATTTCCATCGGACGTCCCAGAGTTTCACTTTGTATTGTTCTGTAATCTCGGTTCATTAGGCCTCCGCTATAATATCTTCTACAATTCCTAACATTTCTTCCTTGTCTGGAGAACGAACAAGATAGCCCCAATCACCCATAACTGCGGCTTCGATTGGATTCATTGCGTGGCTCCAACAAATATAGTTGCCCCACATTTCCATAACTTGTTCGTGAGAAAGTTCATATTCTCTATCATACTTTCTACCAACGAAAGCACAATAGTATTTACGTTCATAAGAACGTTTTGATTCTTCACCTGCAATAATAGAAGCCCACCAGTTGTAAACGTCTATATCGCAGTTGAAATTGAACATATGAGTTGTAACTCCTCCCGGAGGTCTCATATTGATTTCAAGAGCCTGATAGTGCCAGGGTTTGTTCTTAACCTTGAAGAATTCAATATGGAAGAATTTTTCTCTAGTTCCTGTTGCTTTTACTACAGCTCTTCCATATTTTTCGAGTTCTTCAGGAATTTCACGCTGAGTGTAATACCAGCAATTCTGATTCAACTTAACAAGTTTATGAATATCGTTATTGAATACATCAGAAGTAAAGAAAACAATATTGCCTTCGCTGTCAGTTAAACCATCGAAAGATTCAATATCGCCTTCTACATATTCTTCCATGTAGTAATCATAATCTTGTTTTACTCTGAAAAATTCATTGAGATCTACTTCATTTTTAATAGTATAGGTATCATAAGCGCCAACACCTATATCTGGCTTAATGAAAACAGGATATGAAACTTGATTGATAAAATCAATGCACTGTTCAAAATCTTCGATAATAATGCCTCTGGCGTGAGGAACACCGGCTTTTTCAAAAACAGCCTTCATCTGAGATTTACGTTTGATAAACTGTATATCTTCGGGCTTGAAACCAGGAACATTGTGTTCCTTACGTATTTCAGCTTCAAGTTCTAGCCAAGGTTCAAGATGAGATTCAACTCTGTCTATCTTGCCGTAGTTTTCTTCAAAAAATCTTGCAGCAGCAAGAACTTGATCGTAATTTTCCAACTGATCAACTTTATAATGACCAGTCAGAGCATTCCTTAAATTTTCAGGAAGTTGTTCTTCATTCTGATCTGTAATTCCCAGCACTCTAACGTTATGACGTGCCAGGCTTTCAACAAACTGTTGATAGTGAGGTGGATAATGCGGTGATATATATATTACATTCATCAACAAAAACTCCTAATAATGTTGTAAGCCATATTTTAACACTAATATTCTTTTTATCAAGTATTATGTTAAAGGAGTTTTTTATTGATACTAAATTATTCTCTCAAAGACGACAGGAAAACCGATTTTCATTGCATCTGAATATGCAATTTTCTTTGGGGCAAGGGCACTTAAGAATTGCGAAACGGCCGCATTCTTTGCATTCAGGTTGAAGGACAGGACCAGTAACTTTATTGTTGTTTTTCATAAGGACCTCCTTAAACTCATCTCTATTTTAGTTATCGTCTAATAAAAAACCGAGATTTATTATTTTTTTTGAAATATGAATTTTTTCTGATTTACTTTTGCTTAAAACTGCAATATGTTAGTATCTAGCAAAGATTAATAACGGGGTTTTCAGATGTCTACTTTAGAGCAAACTTCATCAATTAATTTACAAGATATAAAACTTTCTTATTCAGAAGCAGGAAAAGGCGAACCTATTCTCTGCCTTCACGGTAATCCAGGTAACAAGAATATTTTTTCCAATATTATGGCAAAACTCGATGGAGCAAATATCAAATTATATGCTCTCGACAGACCTGGTCATAATGCAACAGATGAATTGCCAAACGAAAAGAATGATTTATGGTATGACACATCGATCTACGCTGATTTTATTAAAGCTAAACTTAATAAAAAAGCTTGGATACTCGGTCATTCATATGGTTGTTTAACTGCTGTAAAAGTAGCTATAAAACACCCTGAACAAGTAAAAGGTCTGATTCTTATTAATCCGCTAATAGCTACAGCAACCCCCAATGAAAGCACTTCCAGCATACCTTACTTTGCAAAAGGTCCTTTAACAGGCTCAATTTTAGGAATCTGGCTGCCAATGGCATACCCACAGGTATTAACAGACCTTTTAAATCAACTTTTTCAACCAGAAAAACCCTCAGAAGAATTTGCAGAATCCTGGCTTCAGAAATTCATAAGATTTGAAAATGTTGTTGCCTACCAAACTGACAGAAATATTCAGATTAAAATTCAAGACGAGCTTAAAGAAGAAATGAAAAAAATATCTTTGAAAACCTATGCTTTATATGGTGCCAAAGATGGTTATACAGATATAAGTCGTCAGCAAGAAATAGTTAATCTCATTCCAGGAGTAAAATCTGAAACCTCTGAATCAAGCGGCCACTACATGCCTCATCTGAATCCCGATATCTGCCTCGATTTTATAAAGAATGCTGTCGCCGGCTGAGGCTAGAGTTTAGGGTTATCAACCATATCAAGATTCTGGAAATAAATACAATATGGAGAAAGATAGGCAAAAGCAACTAGAGGAACTAGAGAAACTTCGAAATGAAGTTAATATGTCTGACGACGAATATAATATAATAAAAGATGTCATCAATGAAGAAGATGACCACTATTATTCTCCCAGATATAATACCACCAGACGAGAGTTAAATCCTTCTTACGATCATCTTTTTATAAAGCCTGTAATTATTTTTGTTATTATAGTTTCGATTGTGATTCCATTTATTTGGCATAAAGTATCAATTAAAGAAGCACGAGAAAAACATCCTTTTAATTATCATAGCGCTTCTGGTTTATGTGGTATGAGTGAAAATAATTTTAAGAGTAATCTTGAAACAGCAGATTTGATAACTATAAACAATGCTATTAATGAATTAAATCGTAGAATAAAATATATAAACAATTTGAGTGAAGAACCTTCACATACCAAATTTGAAAAAAAACTAATTAATGATAGACTAGGTTGGCTTAAAAATAGGCTGTCAGAACTTGAAAAATGAATTTCCCTTTGAAAAAAGGCGTTCCGCCTTTTTTCAGTCATGTTCTCTAGTTTCGAAGAACTGGATTTCTGGCCATTCCTTCATTACATAATTCAAACGCCACTTATCTGGACACATGAAGGTAAGAGCATCTGCAGTATCAAGTGATAGACTGGTTTTATAACGTTTCTTGAATTCTTCAAGTTTCTTTTCGTTATCACTGGTTATCCAGCGGGCTATGCCGTAATCTACTGGTTCATAAATAGCATGAACAAAGTATTCTGCTTCCAATCTTGATATAACGACATCGAACTGCAAAACGCCAACAGCACCGATAATATAGTCATTACCGAATAAAGGTCTGAATACCTGAATAGCACCTTCTTCGGAAAGCTGTAGCAAACCTTTTTGAAGCTGTTTTGCTTTCAACGGGTCTTTCAAAATGACTCGCTTGAAGATTTCCGGAGCGAAACTAGGAATTCCTGTGAATTTCAAAGGTTCTTTTGTTGTAAAAGTATCACCAATTCTTATGGTTCCATGATTATGAACCCCAATAATATCGCCAGGATAAGCTTCTTCAACATTCTGACGGTCTTGAGCCATAAAGATAGTAGCATTTGCGATAGTTATTTCTTTACCTATTCTATGATGCATGACCTTCATGCCTCTTGTAAACTTACCTGAGCAGATTCTTACGAAGGCTATTCTGTCGCGGTGAGCAGGGTCCATATTTGCCTGAATCTTAAAAGCAAAGCCAGAAAAGTCTTTTTCATATGGAGATACTTCTCTGGTTTCTGTTGGTCTTGGTTTAGGGCATGGAGAAAGTTCACAGAAAGCGTCTAATACTTCCTGAACACCGAAGTTATTCAAAGCACTGCCGAAAAATACAGGGGTCTGATTGCCCTTTAAATACTCGTTGTGGTCGAAAGGAGAGGCAGCACCTTCCAGTAGTTCAATATCGTCACGAAGGTCTTTTGCCTGATAACCCAGCAATTCATCTAATTTTGGGTCATTCAAATCATGGATAGTTATAGTATCTTGAGGTCGTCTGGCTTCACCAGCTCTAAAAAGCACAATCTGCTTTTTGTAAAGGTTGTAGACACCCTTAAAAGTCTTACCACTGCCTATAGGCCAAGAAAGAGGAGCACATTCAACCTGAAGTTTGTCTTCGATTTCAGACATCAAATCAAGTGGTGACTGCCCTTCACGGTCTAATTTGTTAATAAAGGTAATAATAGGCGTATTGCGCATACGACAGATAGTCATAAGTTTTTCTGTCTGAGTTTCAACGCCTTTTACAGAGTCTATAACCATCAAAGCAGAGTCTACAGCCGTCAAAACTCTGTATGTGTCTTCAGAAAAGTCCTGGTGACCAGGTGTATCGAGAAGATTTATTTCATAATCTTTATAATGGAATTTCATAACGGATGTTGTTACCGAAATACCACGTTCCTGCTCGATTTTCATCCAGTCGCTTGTAGCATGTCTATCTGCTTTTCTTGCCTTAATAGCACCAGCCATCTGTATTGCACCGCCGAATAAAAGCAATTTTTCGGTGAGTGTTGTTTTACCTGCGTCTGGGTGGCTGATTATACCAAAACATCTGCGGCAGTCTACTTCTGACTGATTATACTTTTCCATGACTTCCTCGTGACTAATAATAATTTTATTGGCGTAACTATATCGTAAAAGCAAAGTAAACGCAAACTTTTTCTTTTATTGACGATGCTTTTCTAATAATAGAAACTGTCTTTAAAAGAATATTTTTAATCTATTGTCATTAACGATTAATTCTCATATCATTAACTATAGGAAAAAGTTTTGGAACTTAATCAATGAAAAAATTAAAATTAACAAAATTAGAAATAATAATTATACTAGCCACAATATTAATATTATATCTAATGTCTATACCCAACTATAGGAGGGGTGGAAAAAATCCTTCTGAAAAGCAATGCTTTTCTAATCAAAGAATTTTATATGGTGCTTTAGAATTTTATAACATGGACCACGATAAGGATAAATGCATGAAAACCTTAGATATTGATAAGCTCATAGAAGAAGGTTATCTAAAAAATCCACCAAATTTACCTATAAAAGAATGTTTTTACTTATCAAAAGGTGATTTAACAACTAAAGATGGTTATATTTATTGTATTTATCACAAAAAGTGCCCTTATGACCGTCATTTTGAGAATTAATCCAGATTTTTGACTATACACTCGCGATTACCGTAAGTCAGCAAATCATCTTCTTCATAAACTCTGATGGAGCGTTGAGATTCGCCTTTAATAAACTTTCGTTCCATTATTTGCCCAAGAACTTCACCTATTTTATTAAGGTCATCAAAGGTTATTCCGTCATCGCCGACATGAACCATTTCTTCAAACTTTTCTGGTTTCTGTTTTGTGATATAAACTAAATTATATGTATGATAAACTTTCTTTTGAAAATGATTTTCAATTCCCTGAATGCCAAGAACAATTATGTCATCAAATTTACAGATTTTCTTTGAATAAGGAATAAAGCAATAGGTTCCCTCATAAAAAATATCCTTTGTTGCTGTATTAAAAATCAATCTTCTTTTGCTGCCAAATATGAAAATTGGAGTAAAAATAATAACTAAAAGTATAGCAAATAGTTCACTGTGGGAAACTATATATTTTGCATCAAAGAAGTAAAGAAGAATAGGAATGCCTATTATTCCTGCTATAATACCTGTTATGCTAGCTTGTTGCATTGAAAACGGCATTTTTAAAACATAATTATCTCTGTCTTTAAAAAGTGGTGATTTTTCTGCCATTTTTTATACTCTATTTTTCTAAGCTCTCAATTATACTATTTCTTTTAAAAACGGACGATGCTCTATGCTCTAAGCTCTCGGTCTACGCTCTTTTCTCCACTTTATGAGATGAATTTCCACAAGAACCACTGCCAACCCAACCAATAAACTTATAACCCAGTCTTTGGTATAACCAGCAGCAATATACCCGATAACACAACCCACAAGAGGAATTACCGCATACTGCATCTGAGTAGATACGTGATTCATGTGGTAACACTGTGCTCCAGCCGAAGACATTATTGTTGTATCGGAAATAGGAGAAACATGATCGCCGCAAACAGAACCAGCCAATATAGCGGAAACACTAATAATCATCATCTGCTGCTGTGATGGGTCTTTAAATAGTAATACAGCTAATGGAACCAATATTGCAAAAGTTCCCCAGGATGTGCCAGTAGAAAAAGATACAAAAACAGATATTAAGAATAGTATCAATGGAGTAAAAGAAGACATTAAAATACTCTCTGTCATAAAAGAACCAATAAAATTACCTAACCCCAAAGCAGATGTAATACCTTTTAAAGTCCAGGCAAGAGTTAAAATCAAAACAGCAGGAGCCATAGCTTTTATGCCTTCTGAAAAAGAATCAGTATATTCTTTAAATGTTAAAACCTTTCTAGAAATATAGTAAATGAACATAACCAGCAAAGTTACAAAAGTTCCAAAAATAAGACTAACAGGAGAATCACATTTGGAAAAAGCTTCTGCTACTGTTGTTCCTCCATTTAATAAACCGGTATAAATCATACCCCCAACAGAACAAATTACTAAAATAATTATTGGGAAAACCAAATCAGATATTGTTCCACGAGAGTTTTCACATTCTTTTTCAGATTCTTTAAAATCCTCAGCATGGTCTGTAAATAAATCTCCAGCCTCAGCATTGCGTTCATGCTTTTCCATTAGGCCAAAATCAAAGCCGATAACAATAAGATATAAAACAGTAAATATAGTTAAAAATGCATAAAGATTAAAAGGTATAGTTTTTATAAATAACTGAAAACCAGGTATTGGTGATTCTTTTGGGACATAAGAACTAATAACTGCCGCCCAGCTTGATATAGGTGCAATAATACATATTGGAGCTGTCGTAGAATCAATCAGATAGGCTAATTTTGCTCTTGAAATTTTATTTTTATCAGTTACAGGCCTCATCACAGAGCCTATAGTCAGACAGTTAAAATAATCATCTATAAAAATAATAATTCCAAGAAGAGCAGTAGCAAATAGAGATGATTTTCTTGTTTTCAGTTTTTGTAATGCAAATTTTCCGTAAGCTTGCGAACCACCTGATTTTTTCAATAAAACTGCAATCATGCCAAGCATCAGGGTAAAAATAATAACTTTTATATCCAGATTCTTTTCCATCATAGTAAAAAAGGCATCAAAAGTGCCCCATAAATCAAAGTTAGCATATAGGAAAGCTCCTAAGAAAGCCCCAATAAATAAAGAGCTATATACTTCCTTGGTTACAAAAGCCAGTACAATTGCCAAAAGAGGTGGGATTATGGAATACCATGTTCCAAAAAACATAGAACTGCTCATATTGCTACCTTTTATTATAAAATTTGAGCGTGAATTATAAAGGAAAAACAACAATTTATCAATGTTTTAGCTGTACTATTATTAATCAAAATGAGTAAATTTGAAGCAAATAAGGAGAAGATGAAAAATAGTCATAAAAAAAGCTCCCCTCGAGTTTAGAGGAGCTTTTTTAAGGAAACATAGAGATATAGAGAATTATTCTTTTACAATAGATAAAGATTTTAGTCTGCTAATCGCCTCTTCCTTGTCTTTACTATCTCCAACAATCATAATAACCATTTCAATAAGTGTCTTAAATTCTAGTTGGGTCATAATCTATATTGTCCTTTTTCCTTTTTTAATTTCTAATTAATAGAAGACATAAAAAGAATTATATTCAAGAGTTTTATTAATTAGAAATTAAAAATCTGTCTGCACTTACTTTTTCATTAGACCAAGGATTTCGCGGGCTTCGTTTGGTGTGGCTATTTCTCGACCCAATTCTTTGGCTATTCTTACAGCTTTTGCAACAAGTTCGCCATTAGATTTGGCTTTTACGCCTCTAGAAAGGTTAACATTGTCTTCAAAGCCGACTCTTACATGGCCTCCAAGAAGAATAGCACCAGCAGCCATTTCAAACTGATGTCTGCCAATTCCTGCTACAGTAAAAGTGCTTCCAGCAGGAATACTACCAGCCATAAAGACTAAATCTCTAAGAGTAGCTGAAATTCCGCCATTTACACCCATAACAAAGTCAAAATGCATTGGAGTAAGAATATGACCTTTTTTGGCAACTCTTATAGCCATATCAATCATGCCTTTGTCGAAAACTTCAACTTCTGGCTTGATTCCAAGCTTAATCATACGCTGACCGAATTCAATAATGGTATTTTCAGTGTTTACGAAAATATCATCTCCGCCAAAATTACAGGTTCCACAGTCTAAGGTTGCCATTTCGGGGTAAAGTTCAATAGGCTGCAAGCGTTCATCGTTGCTCATTCCCACAGCACCACCTGTAGATGGCTGAATAATAACATCTGGGCAGCGTTCTTTAATAGCCTTAATAGCCACTTCAAATCTAGATTTGCTCTGAGTTGGAGTGCCATCGTCTTCTCTTACATGAAGATGTATGATTGAGGCACCTTCTTTAGCGGCTAATTCAGCTTCTCTAGCTATTTCTTCTATAGTATAAGGAACAGCAGGATTATGTTCTTTAGTAACTTCAGCACCGCAAATAGCAGCGGTAATAATAAGTTTTTCCATATTAAACCTCTCAGTATTTCGTTTCGTCAATGTAACTCAAAGCTTCGTCGATGCACTTCAAAGTGTATTGCAAATCTTCTTCGCTATGTCTGTAGCAGATGTAACCATGATGATATGGCTGCAAGAATACTTTGCGACGAATCAACTGAGTATAGAAATCATTACGTTTTGCTTTGTAAGTCTTGTCTTCAGTCTTTTCGAAGATTACATAAGGCATCTGAGGAACAGGAGAAGCGGTAGTTATAGTATTCGGGTGTTTAGCCAGAATCTTAACCAGTTCAGCGTTGAACTTTTCGCCTTTTGCCTTAATGTTTTCGATAACATTATTCTTTTCGAGGAAGTTAAGGGTTGCCAGAGCTGCAGCGTATTCAATACTATTGGGAAAGAAAGTAGAAGAAACGAATACTTCTTTTTCAATTTTCTTCATAAACTGAGCCTTACCAACCAAAGCGCCTATTGGGTAACCGTTTGCAAGAGCCTTACCAAAAGTAGAAAGGTCTGGAGTTACATTAAACAGAGTCTGAGCACCGCCCAAATTAACTCTAAAGCCTGATCTGATTTCGTCAAAAATAAGAACTACGCCGTATTTGTCGGCTAAAGCTCTTACACCTTCCAAGAAACCTGGTTTTGGATATTCAACCTGTTTTGCTGTTGGATGACCTATTGGAGTCATGATTATACCAGCAACATCATCTGGATATTTCTTTAAAAGGTCTTCTAATTCTTCAAGATGGTTGTAATGAAATTCAAGAGTATCTTCGTAAGTCTTAGGAAGAACACCGCCTTTGACTTCGACACACCAGTCATGCCAGCCATGATAGCCACAGCGAATGATTTTGCTTCTTCCAGTGTAACCACGAGCAACACGAGTAGCGAGAGTAGTTGCATCAGAACCTGTTTTCATGAAAACGCTCATTTCGGCACATTTAATCAAGCCTCTTAAGCGTTCGGTCAAGTCATTCTGAATCTTCTGAGTTAATGAGAAACAAAAACCTTTGTCTCTAATCTGTGCTATAGCAGCATCATCGATTTCTTTTTCCCTGTAACCGATAATAATAGGACCATAGGCGCAGAGATAGTCTAAGTATTCGTTACCGTCTATATCTGTAACTCTTCCGCCTTGCCCCTTTTCAAAATATATTGGATATTCGCCTTCAACGAAATTATATGGTCGTCTGATTCCAAGAACTCCGCCAGGAGTGCAATTCTTACCACGAACATATTCTTCCATTGACTTAGCCAGATTGAGTTTTGGTGCATCAAATTTATTTGTCATTCCGGTTCCTCCAAACAGGTGCTCTTTTTAGCTTATATAGCAGAAAGACTCCTGATTTATTTTAATAAGTTCTATCAGTCTAACATAAATTATCATTAGTGCAAAGAAAATCTAAGTTTTATTTAATATGTTGTTAAGTATTGTTAAGAAAAGGGAAATAGCAACAAACATACTTGACAATTAAACTTAAAAAAGGCATAAGTAAAAATATAAAGACTATTTTTTCGGCTGAAAGGATTTAATTAATGAAAATAAAATTTTCTAATATCGTTGCAGCTTCTTTAATATTACTTGGAGCGACTCAGGTAAATGCCGCTTCAATTACAGGAACAATTCAGTTGACCAGAGATTCCAGCCGAAGTATCAACGGGGCTTATCTTGTTACTGAAAGGAAAGATCCCTCTGGCAAGCCTATTGCTTTAGTTCTAGTATTAGACGAAAACGGCAAAGCTATTGCTCAGCAATACGAAAATAAACAAATCAGAATTGACGGAAACGTTCAAGGCAGAAATCTTACTGCTGTAGAATGGAAAGAAGTCAAAGATAATTCTTTCAGCAGCGGTAGTTCTTCTTATAGTAGTTCTTCAAGCTCAAGCAGAGATGATAGCTATGATGATGAAGAAGAAGAAAGTGAAACAGAA
>JAFPZP010000042.1 GCA_017417215.1 Candidatus Rifleibacteriota bacterium
ATATTTGAGTAAATATCACCCCAATTAGTGGTTTTGACTTTGAATCTTGTCCATTTATACCACCAATTGTGGTTCTGACTACCACCTGCGACTACTCTTTTTCTTTCTGCAACTCTAAAAGATTTGCCAGGCTGAATAACTATAGGCCCTCGATCTTCAAGCCAGTCTTCATCTGTTATAAATTTTCTGTGTATGTGCCAGGAGTCTGCTGTAATAGCCTCTATTACTAGCGGATTAACAAAGTCGTCATTATAAACGTCTAAAAATTCGACAATACTGTATCTGCTGTAACTGAGCCTTAAAACGTCCGCTCTAGCAATTACTCTTACTGGTGGGCTGTAATGTCTGGCATTAGTTTTATTTGGGAATAAAAAAAAGATAAAAATTAAGAAAAGGCATGATATCAAGACTTTTAGGTTTGATATTCTTCTCAATTTTTATCCTTTTGCTTTGCCTTGGCTACTTCTATTAGATGTTGATTCAGAGCTAACATAGACATGAGAATTTCGTAAGCCTCTGCTTTGCTCATGTCTTCAAAGACACCTATAGAGATATTTTTGCGAAAAACATGAAATTGAGCATCTGACATATGGCTGAGCAGTCTTAAATCTTTTCGGTGTTGCCGATTCATGAATTCAAGTTGCTCAAGAGTAGGCTCTGGAATCTCAGTCGTCATCACCAAATCCTAGACCCATACGATTAGTATTGTCTGGCATAACCGCAGTATTTGATCTTCTGCGCTGATTTCTCTTAACTATTAGCTTACCTTTTCTAAAAGTTTCTGCAAGAGCTAATGGAACTCTCATTTCAGATTCTACAAGTTTGGCCTTAGCTTCTTGTTCAGCTGCTTTGTTTTCTTGTGTTAAAGCTTCTGCAATTGCTCTTCTTCCTTCAGCTCTAGCTTCAGCAACCTGCTTGTCGGCTATAGCCTGAGCATTCTTGAGGGCAGCACCAATATTGCGGCCTACGTCGATATCTGCAATATCAAGAGAAACTATTTCAAAAGCAGTGCCGGCATCAAGACCACGTGCCATAACTGCCTTCGTAATTGTATCAGGGCTTGTAAGAACTGTAGAGTGCTTTTCTGAGGAACCGATAGCTGAAACAATACCTTCACCAACTCTAGCAAGAATTGTATCTTCACCAGCACCACCAATCATAGTTCTTAAATTTGCTCGAACAGTAATATTGATTTTAACTTTTAATTCAACACCGTCTTTGCAAACTGCCTGAATTTCGGGGGCTTTAAGAACTCTTGGCTGAACACACATTCTAACAGCCTGGTTAACATCACGACCAGCAAGGTCTATTGCTGCAGCCTGTTCAAAATCTAAGCTCAAATTTGATTTGCTGGCACTTATTATAGCGTCAATAACATTACCAATATTACCATTTGAGAGGTAATGAACTTCAAGTCTTGCTAATTCTATATGTATGTTGGCTTTTCTAGCTCTAATATAGGTTTCAATAATATGACCAACAGGAACTTTTCTTATGTTCATCATAGCTAGTTGGAACATAGAAATCGGAACCCCGGAAGTTTTACACTGAAAATATATCCCAAATGGAACTAGGCTTAAGGCATAGAATAAAACTACAACTAAAAAGAGAATTAATATTATTATGATAGCTGTAATAATAGTGGTTGTTCCCATTTAAATTCGTCCCCTTTAAAAGCTATTTTTAATCTTAACTTATATTCATATTATCTTCAAGTTTTATTATTCTTTTTTGATTATATATCATTTGTTAGGTAAGCTTATAGGCGCTGAAGCCGGAGTAGCTGAATTAGGAACAGTTTGTTCCTGGGTCATCTGAGCAGTGTTGTCAGATGGCTCTTGGTTTGGAAATGTATTTTGTATAAGCATAATTGTGTAACAAATATATATTACCAGGAAAAATGCTCCTTCTCGTCTGGTTATCTGCATGTTTGTAAGCATTATCGGTAATAGAACAACTGATAGAACCATCATAACAGGTATGTGTAAAGAAAGCATTTCGGGAGAAACAGCCAGACTTAAGTTTAGATTCTGATTGCTGGAAAAATAAGGCAGAATAGCTACAATACCTATAATTGCGCTAATGTTGAATATATTGGAACCTAATACATTTCCAACAGATATGTCTGATTGCCCTTTTTTGGAAGCAACTATTGATGTAATTAATTCTGGAAGAGAAGTGCCTATTGCTACTAGAGTTAAACCTATTATTTCGTTACTCATGCCTAATAATAGGGCTAAGGTTGTTGCACCTTTGACTAGAAGTTCAGAACCTATTACAAGTCCAATAAATCCACCAATAATGCATAGAATATTGAAACCTGTTGATGATTTTTTGTTGCTTGTTTTTTCTTTTTCGTTGTCGGATTCTTGTTTTTCTTCTTCTTTTTTACTGTCGTTGGCTTCTGCTTGAGGTTCTGCTTCTGGCTGAACTTCTGCTGGAGTTGCTTGATTTATTATGAACTTTTCAGCTTCTTCTGCGTATTCGTCAGAAAGATTGCCTTCTTTTTTCCCTAGAATATAGATTGTTATGTTATAGGCTATAAAAATACCTATAAGAATCAAACCTTCGTTTGGACTAATTGTTGAATCGCTTCTTGCAAATATCCAAAATAGTGCAGTTGCAGATATTAGAATAGGTATTTCTCTTTTTACCAATTCTTTTGTGCTGTTTATTGGAAGTATTATTGCGGAAATACCTAATATTAAAGCTATGTTCATTATGTTTGAACCAACTATATTACCTAAAGATAATGCTGAATTCCCTTTTATTGAAGAATTCAAACTTACTACGAGTTCTGGCAAAGAGGTTCCAACAGCAACAATAGATAAACCTATTACCATTTTGCTAACTTTGAAATTTATTGCAAGATTTGATGCAGCTTCAACTACTTTATCTGCAGAATAAACTAAAGCTGCTATGCCAACTATACAGAGAAGAAAATTCATAAACATAATTTTTTGAACAGCTCGCTTTCAAAAATCTTATCTATATTTTTTAGATAAATATTATTACAAAATTCTTTTGACTAATTCAAGTAATAAAAAAAGCCTAGCTGATTGCTAGGCTTTTGGGCTGGGGTACAGGGATTCGAACCCCAATAGACAGTTCCAGAGACTGTTGTCCTGCCATTAGACGATACCCCAATAAGCGATAACCGCTTTTGTAAAAATCATACTAACATTATCTTGAAGAGGTGTCAATAATTTTTTTGAAAAATTTTATTTTTTCGTTTCTTTCCTCTTTAATTTTTTCGTCTTCTTCCAGAGCTTGATTAGTTCTAAAATAGCCTATATGGTTTTCCCACCAGCCATCAAGATGACCGGTTCTTTCTAAGGCTCTTAATCTTTGCTTTACATCTTCATGGATAGGTGATTGATTTTTATGTTCCCATGGAGTAGAGGGTAGGGGAGTGAAAGTATGCATGTGGACTTTGATTTTATATTTGTCTATCATTTCTTCCATAAAATCAACTAGTGCGAATTGTTCTTCAAAAGTTTCGTCCGGGTTTCCGACAATAAAATCTACATGAGGCATAAAGCCGAATTCTCTGAGCAGAGAAATAGCATTGATTGCCTGTTCCCTTGTATGACCCCTGTTCATTTTCTTTAACATCTGGTCTGAACCTGTTTGAACACCCATAACTATAGTCGGGTTCTTCAGATAAGGGGTTACTAGTTCCATAACTTCTCTGGTAACAAAATCAGGTCTAACTTCTGATGGAAAGCTACCTAGATTAATTTCTGGAACGCCTGCATCTGTCAGCATTTCAAGCAGGGCTTTTAATGCTTCTAAATTTGGACTTCTGCCGTCAGAACCATAGGCAAAAGCGTTTGGAGCTAGAAATTTTATTCTTTTTCTGCTTGGTTTCCTTTTGAAATATTCTTTAACTATGTGCTTTATACTATCTAGGGAACGGTGTCTTAAGGTTCCGTTATTCAATC
>JAFPZP010000043.1 GCA_017417215.1 Candidatus Rifleibacteriota bacterium
CTTGTATATATTTTTCTGGGTATTTGCCAACAGAATTTTTGAAATAATAATTCATGTCATATCTATAGTTATTTTGATTAACAACTTCTACTGTTACACCAGCTTTTATTTTATTTATTATTTTTATTCTCATTTGTGGAATATCAAAATAATCAGATTTAATGCTTAATATTAAATCGCAGATTTCTAATGCTTCTTTGAAGTTTCCAACAGTATCATAAAGAATAACAAGATAACGATATATGTCTAGGAGCTCATTTTGGGGTTTGTTTTTCGAGTATTCTAAGGATTTCTTGAAGCACTCTATGGCTTTTGAATACAATTGCTGTTCAAGGTAATAATATTTCCCCATTAAATAATAAATATTGCAAAACTCATTTTTAACATCTTGATTGTTTGAAACTCTAATACATGATTCACAGACATCTATGACTTTATCTCTGCAAAAGCATAAATCATCTTCTAGACAAATATTAAAATATTCATAAACAAAATCTATATTATCAGGGTAAAGTTCTAGTGCCTTGTCTAGATACTTCATGGCAATTTTAGATTCTTCAATCTTAGAGCCTAGTATACTCTTTAATTTATTATGTTTGTAAGCTAAATAGTAGTAAACATAAGCTTTTTCCTGATTCGACATAGAATCAATCTTTTTTTGAAGGCTTTCTATAACATATTTCTTTTTGTAATCATTTATAGTTAGCTGATTTTTAATGGCTTTACTTCTATTGCCTTTTGTACCAATTAATTCGATTTTAGGGAAATTAGGTACAATGTTTGTGCTTGAAGATGTTGAGCTTGAAGAATTCTGATTTTCATCTAAGGGATTGGAGTTTTCAGAAATAATAGTATTTATATCATGAATTGTGTCAGATATATTTTCAGTTATGTTTTTTATTAAATCCCAGACTGCCATTTGAGCTCCATGTTTATGAATTGTCTATAGTTAGTTTATTTTAACATATTTTTATGGGTAGTTGGAATAGCTGGAATGGTTGGAATTTAGAAAGAATGTGCATTGCTTTCTAGAAAAAACATGTGAAGTAATTAGGATGCAGACATGAATCTCTAAATAATCATTTACATAATTTTTCATATTTGCTAAAATTATACTAAGAGGGATAATTATGTGTCGTCTAGATGAAATAAAGAAACAAAGAGAAGCCATATATCATATAGCAGAAAAATATAAAGCAAAAAAGATTTATATTTTTGGTTCTTGTGCGAGAAAAGAAGAAAAAACAAATAGCGACATTGATTTTTTGGCTGATTTTGATGATGAAGTCACATATTTAGACATAGCAGGTATGTTTATTGATTTATCAGATTTATTTAAATGTAAAGTTGATGTTATTCCATTGTCTGCATTATCAGACTCGATATTTGCTTCTCAAGTTACTAAAGACATGGTCTTACTATGATTAACCGTGATTTAGACAGATTAAACCAAATACTACATTCTATTCGGCGCATCAAAACTATACTTTCTGATAAAACCAAAGAAGAATTTTTAAAATCTGAAGATTTGCAGGAGTTAATTGCTTTTAATTTAATGAACATTGGAGAAAATGCAGGAAAAATATCTGATATAGTTAAAACTGATAATTCAAACATTCCATGGCGACAAATATCAGCTTTGAGAAACATAATTGTTCATGATTATATTAGTCTTCAGCAAAAAATTATATGGAATACTGTTCAGAAGGATATTCCTAATCTTGAAAAAGATATTCTCTTAGCTATAAGTAATTATAAAATATCAAAAGACTAATTTCTTGATTCTCAAAAAACAAATCTCTTTCTCCCTACTAAAAAAAGAATTGTCTTTTATTTATCATTGATTTAGAATGAATAATGATAGGAGACAGACTGACAATATGAAAATCAGTGATAGATTAATATTTAATGCTGAAGTAAAAGATGGATTAGCTTGTAAAAGGCCTGTGGTAGCCCTTGAATCTACAATAATTTCTCATGGTATGCCGTATCCTCAGAACATAGAAACTGCACGAATGTTGGAAAATACCGTGCGTGAAAATGGTGGTGTTCCTGCGACTATTGCAATACTAGATGGAAGAATACGAATAGGTATTACCGAAAAAGAATTAGAAATATTAGGTACTAGTAAAAACATAAAAAAAGCTTCTAGACGAGATTTGCCTTCAATTATTGCATTAAAGCAAAATGCAGCGACAACTGTTGCAGCTACTATGATTTGTGCAAATCTTGCCGGAATCAAATTCTTTGCTACAGGGGGTATAGGTGGTGTGCACAGAGGAGCTTCTGAAAGCTTTGATATATCCGCTGACTTGTTTGAATTTACTAGAACAACCGTAATGGTTGTCTGTGCTGGAGCTAAGGCAATATTAGATATTCCTCATACTATGGAATATCTGGAAACCTTAGGTGTACCAGTATTTGGTTATCAGACTGATGAAATGCCAGCTTTTTATTATAGAAATTCTGGGGTTAAAGTTCCTCAGCGATTTGATGACCCTGCAGATGCAGCAGAAATATTCAGACGTTCTATTGATTTAGGCTATAAAAGCGGGATTTTAGTTGGCAATCCTGTTCCCAAAGAATTTGAAATGGATAAATATGCTATTGAATCTAAGATTGATGAAGCTTTAGAAGATGCTAAAAAACAGGGAATAAAAGGACAGGCTGTTACACCTTATCTGCTTCAGAGATTGTATGAAATAACCGGCGGTGAAAGCTTGAAGACAAATATTGAGTTGGTCAAGAATAACGCTGCGTTGTGCACAAAGATAGCTGTTGCCTTTTTCAAACACTAATTAATAGAAATTCCCCTTAAAAATGGGGATTAATTGTTTAAGGAGAATAACAAAATGAAAGAAAGAATAAAGAACGCAATTGAAATACTTACAACCAACAAAGGTGACGGTTGGTTTACTGTTTTAGAAGAACCAAAATCAGAAAAATTTATTCAATTTACTTATGATGAAAGCTATGGATTGCAGGTTGATTTGCCTGTTGTAGCTTTACAGCCTGAAGAACTTGCCAAAGCAGAAAAGCTTATGGGTGAATATTCTATAGAAAAAATAGAAATTAATCCTGCTGAAGATGATTGCTGTTGTTGCAGTGATGAACACGAACATGGTGAAGATTGTGATTGTAACTGCTGTGATGGCGAAGAAAAATGTGAAGAAAAGTTTGAAAGCTTCAACAAAAAGGTAGACGACAATAACAAAGCTATTGAAATAGCTTATCGTGTATTTAAAGAAGTTTATGGTTTATCTGACGATACTGCTATCAATGTAACCATCTTTAGATGAGGAATAGAGTTTAGAGCATAGAGGAAAGAGCAAGAGCGGACAGTAGACGCGAGACCTTCTATTCTCCGCACAAGGCTCGTTCCCTCAAAGATTATTCGAAGGTAGAAATCATCAGAGACCGCGGAGGAGAATAAGGTCGAACAAGCAACTGTCCGCTTTTAAAGAAATTAAGAATAGAGAGCAATAGGGCGGTTTAGTCAATTTGTGGTGGGACTAAGGCTATAAAAATATCGTTAACGTTTGTCCCTGTGTACCCCGTTTTTATTAGTCCGCCTATATTTTTGAAGAAATTATAAGAATCGTGTCTGCTTAAGCTTTCTTCAAAACTGCAATTCTTTTTTTTTGCTTTTTCAACAGTTTTCCCACTTATAATTGCTCCAGCAGCATCTGTTGGACCGTCTATTCCATCTGTTCCAGCTGCAAGGAAAAATATCTGTCTGTCAGGAAATTCTACAAAATATTTAAGCATTGCCAATGCAAACTCTTGTGCTCGCCCGCCAGCAACAATGCTTTTAAGCTGTTTGTTTCTAAGTTCTTCTCCTAAAGACGCGATATTTTCTGATTTAAAATTACTTTTAAAACTGTTTCTTGGTACATTTTCAAGACCATCGGTATCTTCGGTTTTTACATTTGCAGCTGTATTTCTTTTAAAAGTTACGACTGGTTCTCCACCAGAAATAACTGCGAAGGGGTCTAAAATATCTTTTTTAAGCTTAGATACATAGAAAAAGAATTCTTTGGCTTCTTCAGAGGCTTCGCCTGTAATAGCTCTCGGATAATAAAAGAGTTTGAAATCATAATCTTCTAGAAATTTCGCAATAGCATTAAGTGCGATATGATTGTCTGCTATTATAGAAGTGGAAACTTTTTCAAAAATTTTCCCTTTTTCTTCATCTGTAAATTTCTTATTTTTTGAAAAGGTATTGGTTGTTAGAAAGTCGGCTACATTTTCTGGTATAGATTCCCATATAGAGTGTTTTTTTAGAATGCTGACCGCATCAGCAAGGGTAGTTTTGTCTTGAATTGCAGGACCAGAGCCTATTGTTTCTAGTGAGTTGTCAAGAACATCAGAAATGATAAGCTGAATAGTTTCGGCAGGGTAGGCTATTTCTGCAAGTTTCCCACCTTTAATAGCTGAAAGATGCTTTCTGACGGTGTTTATTTCCTTGATATCAGCTCCGCACTTCAAGAGAAGATTGTTAACATTTTGTTTTTCCGCCAAAGTGATTCCTTCGGCTGGAAGACACATAAGGCTTGAGGCTCCTCCTGACAGCAGGAAGATAATTAAATCATTGGCTTCGGCTTTGTCTGCTATACGGGTAATAATTCTGGCACTTAATATTGAATCCATGTCTGGGATAGGGTGAGCACATTCCATAAACCTGATTTTCCCAAGCATTTCTTCAGGAATATCACTATCTTGAGGCACGCAGATACAGCCTTCTGTAATTCTGTCACCTAAAAGTTCATTTATTGCTTTGCCCATTTTGTAACCAGCTTTACCAGCCCCAATTACATAAATATTATTATAGTAGTCTAGATTATAGTTTTTGTTTTTAAAAGTCAGAATACTTCCATTAAGGGTAAACTGAGATAAACTTGTTTTATAAGGGTCGCAAGCTTTAATAGCTTCTTCGTATGCAGATAGAGCAACGTTTATAAAAGCAGAATCGCGACTGTCATATCCTTCGTTCAGTTCTCTTAAATTATTAATCAGCATTAATTACTACTTTCTTTATTTGAATATGCCTATAGAAAAGATTTCTACAGCTTTTAGAAGCTTGCGATTGTTTTAACAAACCTCATAGAAACAGAATTTACATTCAATAAAAATATATTACCATAATCTAAACAAAAGTAGTTATTATTATCTTTGTTTCTGATAAAATAGTATATCTAGAATTTAGACTATAAATACCTTTTTTGTTGCTAATGTTTTTAATAGAAAGGAAATAACCATGACAAAGATGAAAGTATTTGTTACCAGAGAAATTCTTCCAGAAGGCTTGGAAATACTAAGAAAAAATTTTGATGTTGATGTTTGGACTGAATATGCTCCTCCTTCTAAGGAAATAATAAAGGAAAGAATAAAAGATGCTGATGCAATTCTAACGATGCTTTCAGATAAAATAGACGCTGAAATTATAAATTCTGCTCCTAAGCTTAAGATAATTGCTCAGTTAGCTGTTGGTTACGATAATATTGATTTAAAAGCTGCAAAAGAACGCGGAATATATGTAACTAACACTCCAGACGCTTTAACAGATGCTTCTGCTGATTTTTCCTTTGCTCTTATGATGGCTATTTCTAGAAGAGTTGTTGAAGCAGATAAATATGTCAGAGCAGGGAAATGGAAAGTAGCATGGCATCCCAGCATGATGTTGGGCGCACCTTTGCGTGGTACAACCATGGGTATTATCGGGGCAGGAAGAATTGGGCAGGCTATGGCCAAGCGCGGTCGCGGTTTTGATATGAGAATACTTTATTATAACCGCTCAGCAAAGCCTGAATTTGAAAAAGAATGCGGTGCTAAAAGAGTCGAACTAGAGGAATTGTTGAAGGAATCTGATTTTGTAAGCCTTCATGTTCCTTTAAATGATCAGACTCGCGGTTTGATTAATGCTGAAAAGCTGGCATTGATGAAGAAAACAGCTTATTTAATCAGCAATGCAAGAGGACCTGTTATTGAAGAAAAAGCTCTTTATGAAGCTTTGAAAAATCATAAGATTGCTGGTGCCGCATTGGATGTTTTCTGCACTGAACCAACTCCAGCAGACAATCCACTGCTTGAATTAGATAACATTGTCGTAGCTCCTCATATTTCGAGCGCAAATACAGTTACAAGAACTAAAATGTCTGTAATGAATGCTGAAGATATAACAGCTGTTCTTATGGGAAAAGAGCCAAAGAACATTGTTGTCGGCAAATAAATTGTTTTTCTAGGGGAAAAATAATGCGAAATACAACTATTATAATAGGATTGCTTATTATGTGTATGCTTAGTTCTATTGCTCTTTATGCGGAAGAAGGCGGAATAAACAATACCGTTAAGGATAAACTTAAAGAGTATGTTGATAATAAGGATGTTAAAAGTTTGGTTTTTGTAAGATATACAGGCGGTTCAGAAGCCGAAGTTTCTTTATATAAAAAAGATAAAGATGGTTTCAATAGTGATTTTAACTGTCATGCTTATATTGGTAAAAACGGCATAGGGAAAGAAAAAGAAGGCGATTCTAAGACACCTCTAGGCGATTTTGGTATTATTCAGGCATTTGGTATAAAAGCTAATCCTGGAACAACCATCGAATACTTGAATATCAATAAGAACCATTACTGCTGTGATGAAGATTGTCAGTATTACAATAAAATAATTGATGCTGAAGCAGTAAATCATAAGTGCAAAGGCGAACACATAATTGATTACGTTCCTCAGTATAATTATGGATTTTTCATTGATTATAATAAAGAAGGGGTGTATCCGAAAGGTTCTGCAATATTCTTTCATGTAAAGGGTAAGAGGCCTTATACTGCCGGCTGTATAGCAGTAAAAGAAGAAGATATGATTAGTATTCTGAAAGAAATAGACGCTAATACCAGAGTTATTATATATGGCGACAAAAATGCAGGAGTCTTTCCTCCAGGAGTAAAATAAGGCGAGTCGTAAGGGGATTTTTGAGAAGATTTTTGCCAAGCAAATCTTGTTGTAGTTATTGTAGTTGGTAGTTATTGTAATTATTGTTAGTGTGTAAAACTAGAAGCTCCCCAAATCAAAGATTGGGGGAGCTGTCACAAAGTGACTGAGGGGGCTGATTGCGTAGCAATCGGTAACAATAAAAACAATAAAAACTAATTACAACAACTACTCTTCTTTTTTAAAGAGGGTTTAAATATGCCTTGGGTAGCTCTTGAGATTGTGTAAACTAAAATATTGTATGGGTAAAAAAACTAAGCTATAATAATTTTAAATTAGTGACCTAGGGAGATAAACTTATGAACAAGAATTTGAAACTTCTCTGTGTTGCGGCAGGACTAAGCCTTTTAATGGGTGGTAGTATTTTTGCAGCTGATAATGATTGTTATTTTGGTGCAGGGAATGGAACAAAAGAGTCTCCCTATTGGGTTGAAAACGCAGAACATCTGCAGAATATCGGATTATTCCCCAATGCTTATTTTATCCAGACCAAAGATATAGATGCTGGCGATAAGGCTTTTATGCCTATTGGTAGCTTTGATAAGCCTTTTTCTGGTTATTATGATGGGGAAGGGCATAAAATAACAATCAATGATCTCGGGGCTATTAACGGAGACATTAAACTAGCCGGAGTTTGGGGATTTACTTCTGAAGCAGAAATAAAAAATCTAAATGTAGAAATAAATGCCTCTTTAAATCTAGACGGTCGTGTTTGTTTTGGCGGCATAGCTGCTTGTTCTAACAAAACCAATGTAAGCAGTTGCAGTATTTCTTCTGATTCCAATATTTACGTTAATTCTGAAAAGTGTCTTTATGCTGGTGGAATAATTGGTTATTCTGCTTTTGGCACTGTAATCAGAAGTTGTTCTTTTGAAGGTCGTATAGATGGTCGTTCAAGAGGCGATATTGATGCTGTCTGTGCAGTAGGCGGTATTGTCGGTGAAAACCGAACCGGAGCAAGAATTAAAAAATCTACTTTTGCAGAAACTGCATCTGTATCAGGAAATTCAACTGTAGCTCCAGCTTGGGTTGGAGGTATTGCTGGTTTTAATGAAAACTCTACTTATGTATGCGATTGTCATGCTGTAGTGCCAATGAATTTAAAACCAGAATACGGTGATTTGAAACAGGTATTTACAAAGATCAGTAAATGTAATTCTGCAGGAACTGTCAGTGGCTACAGCTTAGAACGAATTGCCGTTGGTGGAATTGTAGGTTTTAATGCTGCTGATGTTGCTAACTGTATATCTCAGTCCAGTTCAAATACCAGGGGCTCTATTGTTAAGTGCAATGATGTTCCTAGTGCTTTAATAGGTGGAGTTGTTGGTGACAATACCGGTATAATCTATAATTCATCATCTCTTTCTAGTATTCAAATGTTAAGCGATGGTTTCCTAGGTGTAGGTGGTATTGTTGGCAGAAATGCTGGTGCTGTTGATCGCTGCACTTATTTTGCTATTTCAGGAAAGGGTCTTAGCAGCTTTACTGCTTTACGTTCTTTTAATGTTTTCTCTGCTTTGGAATCTGTTTCTGCCAGAGGTGGTATAGCCGGCATCAATGATAACAGCTTAAATAATGCTTCAATAAAAGACTGTAAAGTATTTGGAACTGACGAAGAACAAGCTATAACTTCTTATGGTCATACTCGTGGAGCTTATGGCAAATTCGTAGGTTTGGAAACCAGACCATAAAAACTTCCTTTATCCCCCTTTTATAAAGGGGTCATGTTAGTTGTTTTCAAAGAGGAAGGGTGCGATAATATCGTATAGTTTTGGATTATGAATTACATAGGTATCGTGCCCTTCGCCAGCTAAAATCTGCATTTGACTGTTTTCAATATTTCTATGTATTGATTCTGTATGGGCTTCTTTTACCAAATCATCTTCTCCGGCAAGAATTAATGTAGGAATATGTATTGTATGCAATTCTTCATGGGTGATGTTTGGGTTATTCAGCATCAGCTCTATTAAAGGAGAATGATTTGCTTCGTAATCCAATTCGCACTGTCTTAAAAACCAGTTTTTTAACCCGGTTGGTTTCAGATTTGCACCACTGATAATAAGTTTTGAAATAAGCCCAGGGTGTCTTATAGCTATTAGAAGTCCTAAAATTCCGCCATCACTAAAACCATATAATATAGGATGCTTTATTTTTTTCTTTTTTATAAAGGCAACTACATCTTCTGCCATTTCATCATAGGTAAGAGAATCAACAGGGTCACTTTCGCCGTGCCCTCGGCTGTCTAGTGCATATACGGTAAAATCTTTGGAAAGCAGTTCAGAAAGCTCATAGAACATTGTATGGTCTTCGCCATTGCCGTGAAGGAGTACAATGCTTTGTTCGTTTTTACCGAATTTTTCGTAGTTGATGTTGATTCCGTTTATTTCAGTGTGCATATTTTTGCCTCAATACTATGACTAAAAATGTAACTTTTTAAAACATCCTTAAATAATATATATACTTATAATAAACTTTTTTTATTTTATCAATGGCTTTAAAACAAAAAACAGGTGAAAAGGTAATAAAAATTAAAAAAAATTAATTTTTTTTGTCCAAACTCTTGCGTATTGTAGAAATTTCAGTAAAATATAGATAAGGAGTATCGGTACATTTTGACGGTACCATATTCTTATTGCAGTTTTTTATAAGTTTATAAGGAGTTATATTATGAGAAAGAAAACGCTTAGAACACGCATTATGTGCGCTCTTCTCGCACTCACTTTCTTGGTAAGCCTTTTCCAGGCTCCAATCCCCGCTGCTGAAGCAGCAAATACCGCTACTATTCCGGTAACTATTGGTAATCAAACTTACCAAGTAACCCCAGGTCAGAATGTTACTGTTAACACTCCTGGTGGAACAACTACTTACAATGTTCGTTTCGTAGATGGTAAACCTGTTGCTCTTGATATGACTCAGGTTTCTTCAATCATTTTCGGCGATGCTGGTTCTGCTGCAAGCACTGGTACTACTAGCCAACCAGCTACTACAAGCAAACCTTCTACTAGCAGTAAACCTGCTACTCAGACTTCTGGTGCAACTGCACAGCAGTCTACTAATACAACTCAGACTACAACTACTACTGGCAGTAACAGTGGCAAAATGACTTGGAATGAATTCCAAAAAGCCAATTCTGGTAAGGGTATGAGCAGCTCTGAAATGAGTCAGGCTTGGAAAGATTACAAAGCTGGCAATACTACAGCTCAGACTTCTACTCCAGCTACTCAGCAGACTACAACTACTCAAACTGCTCAGCAGTCTACTAATACAACTCAGACTTCTGGTGCAACTGCACAGCAGTCTGCTAGTTCTCCAGCTCCACAGGCTTCTGTAGCTGAAGGTGCTGCTACTACAACTAATAGTTCTTCTTCTTCTCAGACTACTACAAAGAGAGCTTGGGATCCTGCAAAACACCCAAGAGATCCTCAGACTGGTAGATTCATTTCTCATGAAGAAGCTATTGCTCGTGGTTTAATGGATCCAGCAGATGCTTCTGCATCTACTTCTAGTTCTTCTTCTCAGAGCAGCCAGACAACTCAGACTACTGAAACTGCTCAGACTAACCAGACTTCTGGACAGACTTCTGGTTCTGAAGCCGCTCAGGCTTCTACTGAAGCTTCTCAAGCCGCTCAGACTACTACAACTGAACAGGCTGCAGCTCCAGCTTCTGGCGAAAAGACCAAAACTTCTATTGGTGATAAATTCAAATCAGGTTATCAGACTGGTAAGAATTTGACAAATCAGGGTTTCCAGAATGTTAAAGACAGCCTTAAATCTGGTTTCAGTGCTAAGAACCTTCTTGTAACTGCTGGTATCACTGTTGGTGTTGACCTTGCTACTCAGATTATGCGTGGTGAACAGCCAAGTCTCCAGAAAGCTATTAAGACTGTATGCTGTGCTGAATTTGTTGGCGGCGTAGCTGGTTCAGTTCTTGGTTCTGCTGCTGGTTCATTCTTCGTTCCATTCTTAAGCTGTGTTCCAGTTGTTGGTGGTGCTCTTAGCGCTCTTGCTCCAGCATTTGGTTCTGTTGTAGGTTCTTCAGTTGGTGCTTATATGGCAGGCGACTTAAAGAACGGCAGATTCTCAATTAAAGAAGCTTTCAAGAGAGTTGACTGGGTTGGCGTAACTGGTCAGGCTATAGGTTCTACTGTAGGTGCTGCTCTTGGTTCTTGCTTAGGTCCTGTTGGTACTGTTCTTGGTGGTATGGTTGGTGGTTACTTCGGTAACTGGGCTGCTCATAAGATTGCTGGTCTCTTTGGTAAGGGCGAAGCTAATCTCCCACAACTTACAATGCCAACAACCAATGGTTCTTTGGGTTATGGTGCTGCATCTGCTAATGTTTCCGGTGGAATCACTCTTGGTGGCGATGATGTTACAAGCGTAACTATTTCTGATGCTGTTCCAGCTACTGAAGAAAAAGAAGAAGATCCTGTTGTAGCTGCTGCTGAAGAAAACGATATCACTACTGCTTACCTTGAATACACTGAATACTACAATGAATACAGTGAATTAATCCAGGCTGGTAAGACTAATGAAGCTCTTGAAGTTGCTCAGAAGATGAATGCAGCCAAGGCTAAATATGATTCTCTCCGCGCTGGTAGTGAAGAATAATAGTTAATTAACTTATAAACTTTTAAAAAAGAGTTCTAAGCAAAAAAACTACCTTGAAGTAATTCAAGGTAGTTTTTTTATATAAGAAAACCACGCGATAGTCGCGTGGTTTTTTGAAATATTTGGGGGATAAAAAAAGCCTGCCATACTAGAGAATGGCAGGCCTTTTTTATAGCTTATTATTTACCTAACATCTTTATTAAATCTGGGATTGCAGTTTCAAATTTAGCACCATACCAGTGATTGCTGTCTTCTATTGTATTTTCGATACATTTAACAGTATAATCTGCTGCTATTTTTGCTGATTCAAAATCTGATTTGCCATTAAATAAAGCACCTACAAAAGCAGATGCATAAATGTCACCTGTTCCGTGGCAGCCTTTTGATATTTTACGATGTTCGTAGTATTCTTTTTTGCCGTTTTCGTAAATGACAACACCTGTTTTTTCTGCTTTATAACCTATACCTGTAAGAATGACTTTTTTAGCACCTACGTCAGATACTTTCTTTAATATTTCGTCAACAAATTTTTCGTCGTAGTTTTCTTTGTACTCTGTATCTGTTATGAAACAAGCTTCTGTAATATTTGGAAGAACATAATCAGCTAATCCGCAAAGAGACTTCATAGCTTTAACATAGTTGTTATCAAAGCCAACATAGAGTTTGCCGTTGTCTGCCATTGCCGGGTCTACTATTTTCTTAGCATTAGGCTTGGTAAGAGTATTCATGATATCCTTAACCATGTCTATTTGTTTGGTGCTTCCCAAATACCCAGTATAAACAGCATCAAATTTAATGTTTTCATTTAGCCAATGCTTTTGAATTAACGGCAGATCATCTGTTAAATCTCTGAATGTAAAGCCTTTAAATCCACCGGTATGAGTTGAAAGAACGGCTGAGGGAAGAATACAGGTTTCTTGTCCACAAGCAGAAAGAATTGGTAGTGCAACGGTAAGAGAGCACTGTCCAATACATGAAATGTCTTGAATTGTTAGTATTTTATTATATGACATACGAAAGATTCCTTTTTTATACTCCAAACAAGTCTGGTGTAGAAAGATATCTATGACCAGAGTCTGGGAAAATTACAACTATATTCTTGTTTTCATTTTCTTCATAAGTAGCCATTTCTAGAGCTGCAGCACAGGCTGCTCCAGAAGATATTCCTACTAGTATTCCTTCGGTTTTGACTATACTGCGAGTCATTTCATAGGCTTCTTCGTCAGAGACTGTAGCTATTTCTCTAAAAATAGTAGTATCAAGAACATCTGGCTTAAAACCTGCTCCTATACCTTGTATTAGGTGTCGACCACTTTTGCCTGTAGCTAGGAAAGCAGATGAAGCTGGTTCTACCGCGACGATTCTTATATTTGGATTTTTAGATTTCAGGTATTGACCAGCCCCTGTAATTGTTCCACCGGTCCCAACACCAGATATGAAAACATCGACTTTACCGTCGGTGTCTCGCCATATTTCAGGACCAGTGGTGTCGAAGTGAGCTTTAGGATTTGCAGGATTAGAAAATTGTTCTGCAATTATTGAATTTGGAATGGTTTTAGATAATTCTTCTGCTTTATCTAAAGCACCTTTCATTCCTTCTGAGGCTGGAGTTATAACAAGTTGAGTTCCATAAGCCATAAGAATTCTTTTTCGTTCAACTGACATTGAGTCAGGCATGACTATAATAGATTTGTATCCTTTAAGTGCTGCTACAGCAGATATTCCTATCCCTGTATTTCCAGAGGTTGGTTCAATGATTGTTGCACCTGGTCTAAGCCGACCACTTGCTTCTGCATCTTCTATGAATGCTTTTGCGATTCTATCTTTTATTGACCCTGCTGGATTATAAAATTCTAATTTTGCAAAAACTTTAGCTTTTAGGCCTAGTTTTTTTTCAAAATGTGTGAGTTCTAATAGGGGGGTATTTCCTATAAGTTGTTCAGCAGAAGTGTATATTTTAGCCATGAAAGAATCCTTTTAAACTTATGAACAAATTATAAAACATACTACTATTGCTATAGCTTAAAGTCAATTTTTATAGGCGTTTAACGATTATCATGGTTATGTCGTCAGAACGTGGACCAGGTTCTCTGAAGTTGTCCATGGCTTGGAAAATAGCATCGATAGCGTCTTTTGATTTTGCATTCTGTTTCATTTGTTCAGTGAACATTTCAAAAAATCTTTCGTAACCGAACATTTCACCGTTTGCTGCAGAAGCTTCAATCATGCCGTCTGTATAGAATATAAAAGCATCGCCTGGTTCCATCATTTTAGTTATAGGTTTCTTCTTACGTTTTTTCATGCCGCCTAGAGGTAGAGATGGCATTTTGATTTCTTCGCAACTTTGAGTTGAAGCGGTATAGTAAGCTGGGTAGGATTGTCCGGCATTGTCAAATATTACTTCACCTGTTTCTGGAGTTAATGCCATAGATATCAATGTCATAAGCTTATTTCTAGGCTTTAATTCTTTGTTGAACATAATATTCAGCATATCCATAAATTCTTCAGGGAATTTTACTTTTTGAGATTTTGCATAATTAAAGGTTGCTTTTGCCATAGCCATTGCCAGTGAGGCAGAAATACCGTGCCCTGAAACGTCACCTAATATAATAGATATTCTACCATCTTCTAATGTTACTGTATCGTGGTAGTCACCAGCTAAATCTGTAGCGGAGATTGTAAAAAAGGCGATATCGTAGCCTTCTATTTGAGGTGGACCTGGTGGTAATAAGCTATCTTGAACTATTTTCCCATATTCTAATTCATCAAATTCGCTGATTACTTTATTGAAGGCTTTGGCGAGCTCTCCTAATTCATCGTTTCTTCTTACAGGAATAGAGAAATCTTTAATTCTGTTTCTGATTGCTAAGATGCCTTTACTAAGGTCACCTACAGGCAATATTATAAGATTAGTTATAAACCATGCTCCAAATAAAGAGATGGTCAGGGCAAATATACCAATTATTGTTAAATGCCATTTGAAGGGTTCTAAAACTGCTAAGCGTTCTTTTTTGGAAATTATATTCATAAAAACATGTGAATTAACTTGTTTTTCATGTTTTGCTGTTATCCAATATGGTTTGCCTTCAATATTAATGCTTCTGAAAAGAACTTTGTTGGTATCAAAAGCGGCGATAGCTATATTTATTATATCTTCTTGAGGAAGGTTAGTATGTGGTGTAATAAGAGAATTTATGAAATGTGGGTTATTTACGAAAACAGCTAGTTGTATGTTGTCTTTTCTTAGAGGCAACGAATATATATAGTTTTTAATATGTTGAGAAAAAGTTGTTATCATTTGGGTTGTTACACAGATAAAGGCAGGACCACTTGCTAATTCTGGGTATATATCCCAATACCAGGTTGTTGGGAAAGCTCCAACTCTAAATATAAACTGTTCATTTCTTTTTCTGATTAATGTAGCAAAACCTAGTTCATCAGTAGAAAGAACAGATTCACTTACCAATTCAGCCGGTGAAACTTTCATGCTTATTTTACTTGCTCTATCTGGGCAATAAAGTTTTAAGACAAGTCTGCATATCAGGTCGAAGATATTAGCTCCGCCTTGAGTTTCTCGGTCATCCATTGTAAAGAGTGTATTTATTTCGCTGTCTCGAACATCTAATCTGCATAAGCTAGGATTAATCGAGTATTCTGAAAGAGTGTTATAAAACATTTCTGCATCTGTAGGTTTGTTATTAAGATATGCTTCTTTTACTTTTTCCCTTAAAGCAACAGACACTTTTTTTGTTTGTTCAAGCAAAACTTCACGCTGAGCTTCAATGTTATAGATAGTATCTAAACTTTCACTTAAGATATTTTTCTCTATAACGCTTTGCTTGTCTGATAATAAGGAGCTGCCTATTACTGCTGTCATTAAAACAGGGAAAATAGAGGCCATAGTAAAGATACCGATAATTCTGTATTTTATTGAAAGATTGTCTAGAAATTCTGTAACTATTTTTCCTGGGAAATATTTAATTAATGAAGTTAGATAAGCTATAAGAGTAATAATGAAAAGTATTCCAGAAGCTTTTTTCAATAAGTCAGCCCAATCATAATTTATAAATGGATTGTTATCTATAGGAACGACATAACAGTATTTTATGTCAAATCTATTTGTCTGAAAATACCAGTAATGGTCATTAAAGACAACCAGAGGTTTATTGGTTTTTAATGTCTTTATAAAAGCAGCTTGAGTTTGTTCTTCGGTAAAACCTTCTGGAGGTATTGTTTCATTACTAGTTATAAGTCCATAGTTTTTGCTTTTATTCTTTTTAATAACGTTTTCAAAACGGGTGGCTGTGTTGGGAATACTTTTTGTATAGAGAATTATTCCAACGCCATTTTCGTATTTATCCCAGTGGAATTGCTGAAGTTCTTCTTTTAAGTAAAAATTTGAATAAAAACCTTTCCCTCGTTGAATCAGTTCAAGACGGTTTAAGCCAATGTCACCAAGCTTTTTTAAGGTCTTTCTATGAGCTTCAAGGAATTCTTTAGATAGTCTATGATATCCAAGATATTTCATAAAGTCTGTAAAGAATTCTTTTTCATCTTCGTTGGCATTTATAGCTTGTATTAATATGTCATCCTTGTAAAAGAAAGCTTTTAATGAAATATGATCGTTATACTCACAATTTCTTATGATGTTAATAAGTTCTTTTGAGTCAGGTCCATTATTTTTAGCTTCTTCGATTATCTTTTTAAAGCTATTGCAAACATATTTATGCAAAAAAGAGTTTGAAATTACATCATCTAATTTGGTTGAGAGGTTGTATTCAAGATTCTTTTCGTTATCTTCTTTTACTTTAAATGATGTTTGCATTGAAATGATGAACAAAGCTAATAAAAGAATCATCAGAAAAGCTAGGAAAAGTTTTCCAAAGGAGGCGGAATTGGGTTTTTCTTCATTAGCCATAACTAATTAGCCTCCATTGATTTTTCATTAATAATAGTGAATAGAGTTATATCATCTGTTTGTTGGGCGTTATTAGTTTTACACCATTCTCTGTATTTGTTTTCTATTCTGTTCAACCAGCTTGAATTATCGCCAGGTATCATTTGTTTAGCCCATTCTTCAATTTGTTTGTAATCTATTGTCAGACCATTATCTTTATGTATTTCTATCATACCGTCAGAAATACATAAAATTCTTTCGCCTGGTAAAATAGTGGTGCTTTGTTCTTTTGATAAATGTTTCTTTCCTATACCAAGAGGAAGAGCGGGGCTTCCCAGCCATTCACTAGTGTCGTCATTTCTTAAAAACAATGGGTAAATGTGCCCTCTGGTGATGAAGTTTATAAAACCAGTTTCTGGGTCTAGTATACCGCAGACAATACCCATAAACATTTTTTCCATATGATTGTCTCTAAGCATTTGATCTATGGAATCAGCTAAAGAAGCAGGATTATTTTCTGGGTTCTGGCTCCAGTTGAAGGTTACAGAACGCACAAATGACATCATTAGCGCAGAGCCAATACCATGACCAGTTAAGTCGCCTACTAGAAAAAGGATTTTCCCATCTGGCATAGAGAAAGAGGTTAGGCAGTCTCCGCCAAGATCGCCTGCTGGTATAGAAAATCCATTGATATAATAACCTGATGTTTCAGGAAATTTAGTAGTTAGCAGTCCTTCCTGAACATTCTTAGCCATTTGCATATCGTAGTTTTCGCCCATCATGAAATTAAATTCTTTGAAAAGGGTTACCAGTTCATCTTTTCCTTCGGGAACGGGTAATTTTATTTCAAATTTATGTTCAGATAAGGCTTTTATTCCTATTTCAAGATTACCAAGCGGAGAAATGAGCTGTTTCATAAGCCAGCTTATTATGAAGACTAGTAAGATTAAAGCAACTATAGCGCCTATAAAAATATAATTTTTAAGCTTGTTAATTTCTTTTTGGAAGTCATCAGTAGATAATGACCCTGTGTAGCAGATATCTTCATAGTTTGAGTTTGGAATACAAAGAGCATAGATTTGTTTTCCATTTTTCAATATTTTTCTAAATATTGGTTTATTTATGACATAAGCAGCCTTAGCTTGTTCAAATAACTGATTATATGAATTGGTCGGAGGAATAGACCATCTGTATTTTAAGGGGTTAAATGCTGTCAAGTTGATTATCTGCTGTTTTGAAACAAGACTTCGTTGGTCTATGTTTTGTGTATATTTTTTTAATACATGTATTAGTTTGGGTTCAACAGATATTACAGCTGCTTCTCCAGCAGACTTGGGGTAAACTCTTATAAAGAAAAATAAAGGAGAACCAGCATTTTTAACATATTGTAGTTTGTTGGGGTATGCACAAATCTGGCTGAAACCCAAGTCTTCTTTTCTTACTATCATATCGGCAAATGGATTACTGGAATAGGGTAATTCATTGAACCTTGAATGCATATATTTTTCAATGTATCTGTTGCTTGTAGATTTAAAAAGGGTTTCCTGACCTGAAGAATAATTTGTACTATTTGAATAAATCTGAACAGAGGCAGCATTTCTAATAGAGACTCTGGCTTCAGGAAAGGCTTTAACAATATTCTGAGTCATTTTTTCAAATGATTCCTTACCGGTAAAACCATTTTTAGGAGGTTCAGTTAATTCGGATAGTTTTGTAGAACAGTTGTTTAGATAGGTTCCGAAATTTTGAATAATATTACCTATTGCTTCTTCCATTGAAGAGCGTAGTTCGTTTTTATGGATTTTTGTAAGGGTATCTATACTTTCAAGGCTGGTTGTTCCTGTAATGGTTAAAGGAAGAATTGAAGAAGCTATGAAAATGAGAGTGACAAATTTTTTTAAACTAAGCATTGAACTACTTGAATAGTTAAGAACAACAACAATTATTAAGACAACAAGTATTAAAAAGAAAATTCTTAAAAAGATTATGCTTTTGTAATAAACGCTGTCTCTAAGGTTATAAGCGGTGTAATACCTTTCATTGTTTTTGGTAGTTGTGAAATACCAGTTTTTGTTTTCATATATTCCGTGCTCTAGAGAATTTGCTATAAGATGTCTATAAGCTGCTTTTGCTGTGATTTGTTCTGTGGAATTGTCATTTTCTGTTAATCTGCCCGAATTGGTTTGGTCAATTATTTTAGGTGATTTTTCAATTATTTCTTTTAATACTTTATTATTATCTGGTAATTTGTTGCTTAATATAATTACACCTTTGTCACCACGACTCGACCAGGCTGCAAAGGCTTCTTCCCCCGCAATGACTGTGTTTATTATTATTTCTGGATTATTTTTTATAGAAATCAGGTTTTTGCCATAACCAAAGGTAAATTCTATTTTTTTATCTAATTCTGCTCTTTTAGCTTCGATTTTAGGAATATCTGTTTCGATTAAGGCAGGATAGAGATTTCGCATGAGCCATTTGTTGGCAGCTTGTTCAGGGGCTGTTTCTACCATGTTTTTATTGACAAACTTATATATTGAAATATCTAAGTCATATTTTTCTATAAATCTACTTTGAATAGCTTTTATGTCTATTTTGGGGTCTTCGCAAATAAGTTTTAATAATGGAAGAATCTTTTGGGTTATAAAAAACTGTCTATCAGCATCAGTTGCAAGTTTTTCTGTCTGTATGATGCATTGTTCTTCTCTATTATTTTTCCATTCATTATCCTGCATATCTAAGCAGGAGCTTAAAGCCAGATAAATGCCAACCAAAACAGAAATAATCATTATAATAATGATTATTTTTTCTTTTAAATTGCTGATTTTTGGTATAAGGCTCATTTCATCCTCAAAATTACTATATATTTTACCTTGTATTGAAGAAAAAATACAGCTTTTTTGAGAGAACAGAGATATAAGATATAAGATATAAGATTTAAGATTGA
>JAFPZP010000044.1 GCA_017417215.1 Candidatus Rifleibacteriota bacterium
AGGTTAGAAATGCTTTCGGTAATGAGCCAGAAAGAGGGCTTGATAACGACACTAGAATAACTATCGTTTTGATAAAGCTTCCTTCAAGCAGTACCTTAGCAGGGTATTTCTATAGTGTTGACCTTTATCCGAGAGATCCTAAAAATACTTCTTATAGAATAAGTAATGAAAGAAAGATTTTTTATATTAAATATGGTATGGCTGATACAACTACTTTTGGAACATTGGCTCATGAGTTTCAGCATATGATCAACTATTACCAGAAGAATAAAACCTTAAATTATAATGCTTCAATGATTAAAGAAGATACCTGGATAAATGAATCTCTGTCTAAATATTCTGAAGAAGTATGTGGTTATAGTATTCTTCAAGGCGATCAGAATACTGCTTCGTTAATGTCTAAATCAATGCAGAACAATAAAAGTTTGTCTTTAACAGAATGGAATGAACCAACTATAAACTGTTACGGTCAGGTTTATATGTTTATGCATTTCTTTGCTCATCCTGGCAGATACAATAGCATTTCCAATGAAATAACCAGAGCTCTTGTTACTGGTGGTGGCAATACTTATACTGGTGTTAAGAATGTTGAATCAGTTTCTAATGAGCCATTTAAGGAAACTATGGCAAAATGGGCGCTAAGTCTGTTTTTAAATAATTATTCTTCTGAATCTCCAACCGCCTATGGGCTTCATGGTATCAATCTTACTGGAAAATATAATGGAATCAAGCTTCCTGGATATACTATCGAGAATGTTGATAGCCCAATTAGTTTAAGCGATATGCCTTATGAAAATTCAATAAGATTTTTCAGAAAAGCTTCTACTGGAAGTGGCGATACAACAATAACTGTAACTACTGGTGCTCGACCAGTAACTCTATGGCTATTTGATGAAAGAGAATAACAGAGTTTATAACAAAAAAGAGCCAAGCTAAGCTTGGCTCTTTTTATATACTAAGATAATCACAAAGTTTAGTTTTTAACGAAGATACAGAAAAAAGTTAGAAACAAGAATATCCAAATAGAAAAGATAGATACTAAATTCCAATCAATAGATGATTCAAAAGATTCGAACAAATCTTTTGGCTGAGATTTTCTTTTTATAGCATCAATTTTTTCTATATTTTCAGTTTTTTCTACTTCGTTTTCGTTATTCATATTATTAATAAGTTTGATACATTGAGAAATTTGGATCTACTCTACTGAGTATTGCCTGTTTTTTAACTACATCTGGATTATTTGGAGAAACTTTTGAAATAATAGACATTATCTTAGTAGAAGCTTTGACATTGCCTTGTTTCATCATTTCATCCAATAATGGAAGATTAACTTCCAATGAAGTTGGATAGGGTGGTAAATCGCGTTTGCTAGTACCGTCTGCAGCAGTAAGTTCATAACCACATTGAGGACAGAATAATTCATGAGGTTTGCTGACTTTTCCACATTCAGAGCAGACAAATTTTGATTTTGTTATCCAGACAACAGCTTTTTGTATTAATTTATTGCCTGATACAAAACCTGCAGATTCTTCAAAAATAATCATTTCATCTGGTAAGAAATCTGCTATAAAAGCTTTGGTTACTTTATGAATACGAGTATCAAGTTGTTGACCAACAGTTTGTATTTTTGAAATAGCCTTAGCTTTTTCAAGTATAGTAATTGATTCTTTTGAACGCAGGAATATATCTTTATTTTCAATATTTTCTTTCAGACGTCTAACTGTAGTAGAAAGTGTTTCAAATAAGAAGATACATTCATCAGGATTGAACACGAAATTATTCTTTGCATTTGCTGCGTCAGCTTCTCTAGCAGCTATAACATTATGAAGAGTTTCTTCAAGGTTAGCTACTTTCTGTTCCAACATGGCTTTTTCTTTTAACAGGCCATTTGGATTGTCTTCGCTGAGTTGTTCTTGTGCTTTTTTTAACTCTGTTTGACTGTTAAACAAAGATTCTTCTAAGAACTTGAGCTTTGTAGTCATAGAAGTCATATTGTTCTGGTATTCTTCTTTGCTGGGAAGCATACTAACGTCTTTTTGTAGCCCTTCGATTTCTTTTCTTAAATTAAGATTTTCAGCTTTTAAGACTTCAAAATCTTGTAGTTTTTCTCTGTATCGTTCTATTTCAGATTTTTCATGGTTCATTGCATCTAAAATAGCATCTTTGGATTTACTTAGTTCAATTTCTTTGTTTTGTAAAGCTTGTTTTAGTGCAGCTACATCTGTTTTGGATTCGTTATAAGAAGATTCAAGCTCTGCTAATTGGGCTTTAAGATCGATTACTACACTTTCTTCAACCATCGGAACCAATGAAGCGTCATCAAGTTGTTGTTTTAATTTATCATGTTCGTCTCGATATTTTTCGTATTCAGACTTATATCTTTCGTATTCAGATTTAAACTTGATGTTTTCTTTACGAAGTTTTTCGTTTTCGATTTTTTGTTTATGAAGAACGTCTTCGTAAGCAGTTCTTTCGTTGTCTGAAAATTCACTTAAAGCACTGTTAGCTAGTTTTTCGTTTAATTCTTTGACACGGTTTTTCTCAATAATGTTAAGTTCTTCTAATTTTGAATTATGCTTTTTTAATTCTTCAATTTGATTTAAAAGTTCACTATGATCTTCGTTCCCAAAATTTTCGCTGTAAGTTGCGCCTTCAAGCTGAACTATTGTAGAGCGAAGAGTGAAGACAATACTTTGAACCTGTCTTAACACTTCGTCTTTATTGCTTTTATTGGTTAACGAAGGGACTTGACCTTTGAGAAAAACTAAAAGATTTCGTGCTACATCATCAAAAGATAAATTGTTTGTCATTGAAAAACCATATTCTATATAAAGTTTATCTTTCCACTTTAATGTAATTTATTTTGTAATGCAAGAGGAGTTGTAAAAAAAAGCAAAAAATATAATTTTTTTTTAAATAATGAAATCATCTTTTTACTTATTTAGAAATTAATTGTATACTATAACCTGCATAAATTTTTTCAGTGGAATTTGAATCAGGAAAAGGCTAATGAAAAAAGAAAATAAATGTTCTAGAACTTTCTTAGTTACTAGCTTTCAAGGCGGTATTGGGAAGACTTTTGTTGCAACCGAACTAGCTAAGGCTATTCATGATAAGACCGGTAAAAGTGTCGCTCTTATTGAACTTAATCTATTAAGACCTTCGTCGTTAGTAGAAAGCTTAGATAAAGAAATAAGCAATAAGATGTGTCTATTTGATTATTACACATCAAACTGGGGTATATATAAGAATAATGACTTAGATAGACTATTTTATTTCAAAGATGGAATCTACTATATTCCATTCAGTGGTATTCGCAAGTCAGAAACCTTAAGACCCTGCTTTAATTTTAACGAATCTGACATTACAGATTCCCTTTCTAATCTTCTAAAAATGGTAGAAGAACAAGAAGGTTATACTGTTATAGATGCTACCTTCCAGTTCTCACCATTACCAGTCTATTTGTTAAGCAGAGCTGATTCGATTTTGTATGTATATTCTTCTCAAGCTCCATCACCAAATTTTGCTAGAACATTTAATGATGAAATAGGTAAGCTTTCTCCCAAAGTATTATGGGTTAAAAACTTTGCCGATTTAACTTCTGGTGAAGCTTCACTCTTTGATAATGAATTCCAGATCCCTTTATCTGCAGATTTAGAAGGTAATCTAGAAGATACTATCAATCAGAATGTAACAAATTGCTTTAAACAGTTGGCTGTTCAAGCATTAGAAATGCCTGCGGCTGGCGTAATTCCTGGTGATTTCACTACTTACGATAAGCAGGATAACAATCATGAAATACTGGAATACAGAACTAAATTACGACAAGAAGTTCTTGATTCTATGGAAAAACGTTATGGTATTTCAGATGTTGAATTAAGAGATTCTGTTGAAAGAAAGATAGAAGAAGCTATACGCAGAACACCGCCTCCTGCTTCAGGTGGAAAGACTGCTGCTAGTGATGTTAAAAAGTATCTTATTGATGAAATCCTCGGTCTTGGGCCATTAGAAGACTTTATGCGTGACGAAGACGTTGATGAAATAATGGTCAACGGTCCTGATAAAATATTTGTAGAAAAACATGGTCGATTACAGTTAACAGTAAGAAAATTTACAAATGCTGATCATGTTCGCACTGTTATAGAACGTATTCTGATGCCAGTTGGAAGAACTGTAAACGAAAGGACTCCTTATGTTGATGCTCGTTTGCTAGATGGATCTCGTGTTCATGCGATTATTCCACCGCTTTCTTTGACTGGACCGATGATTACAATTAGAAAGTTCTCTAGAATTCCATTTACTATGGATGATTTGGTTAGACGATTCAAGAGTTTAACTAATGAAGCAGCAGAATTCTTAAGACTTTGCGTAAGAATGAAAAAGAACATAATAGTATCTGGTGGTGCTGGTTCTGGTAAGACCACGATGCTTAACGTTCTTTCTAATTATATTATGCCAACGGAACGTGTAATCTGTATAGAAGACTCTGCTGAATTGAAACTGAACCAGTTGAACTTAGGTCGTTTGGAAGCAAGACAGCAGGGAACTGAAGCAAAAACTCAGGTTACAATCAGAGACCTGTTAAGAAATGCTTTGCGTATGCGTCCTGACCGAATTATAGTTGGTGAATGCCGTGGTGCAGAAACAATAGACATGCTTCAGGCTATGAATACCGGTCATGATGGTTCTCTAACCACATTGCATGCCAATTCTTCTAAAGATGCCTTAGCAAGACTTGAAACTCTGGTTTTGATGGCAGGTGTTGATTTACCTCTAAGAGCTATCAGAGAACAGATTGCCAGTTCCGTAAATATTGTTATTCAAAGTGCTAGAATGACAGATGGTAAGAGAAGAATAATGGAAATAGTTGAAATAACTGGAATTGAAGAAAATGTTATTCAAACTAAGACCGTATTCAAGTTTGATAAAAAATGGTTAGGTGATGACGGTGAAGTTATTGGTTCTTTGGAACCGACTGGCTATATCCCTTCATTCCTCGTGTCAAAAGGCGAAAGAAGTGGTCATGACTATTCTTTCCTTTTCCAGAAGAAAAGTGATTCTAAAAAAGAAGAAATAAAAAAAGAAACAGTTATAGAAAAAACTACAGAAATAGAAACAGAAAAAGCTCCTGAAAAAGTAATAGAAAAAATAGAAAGCGTTCCTTCAGAAACAGAAGTTAAGGAAGAAAAAGCACAAGAAATTAGTGAACAGACAACAGAAAGTAATGAAGTTTCTAAATATAGTGGAAATAAACGAAATAAATTTAGAAATAAGAAAGGCGGTCGTAGATAATGATTGCTATTAAGGTTCTTGCCATTATTGGCGTGATTGTAGGTATTTACTTCTTTATCGAAGAACAATTAGATATCAATCTCAATCCTGCCAAAATGGAGGGGAAAGAAGGAGAAGCTGGCAATAGCGGTTATCTGGAAAGTGTCACTGGTGCTAGCTTAGATGAACAGCTTATTGAAGTTTTGCTCATGATCAGTTCTTGTTTAAAAGCAGGTCGAAATCTGGACCAGGCTTTTGAATTGGTTGCAGTATCTACTCCTCCGCCAATTTGTAATGAATTTAGAACATTGGTTCAGGAACGAAGACTTGGGGTACCTATGGTTGAAGCTTTGACCAACCTCGCTAACAGAGTTCCTAGCCAGGATTTAAGACTAGCTGTTAATGCTACAATTTTCCAGCAGGAAACTGGTGGTAATCTTGAAGATTTATATACTCAGATTTTGCTTACGATTTCTGAACGTAAAAAAATCATGGGTAAAATTGTTGCTGGAACTGCACATGCTAGATTGTCTGGTAACTTAGTTGCAACAATTCCTGTAATATTGGCAATTATATTGCTGAATATGCAGCCAGATTACCTTAAGCCAATGTTTACCAACCCTTATGGACAGATTGCTTTGTTGATTGCTGTTGCTGCAACAATAATCGGGGTTGTTTTTATAAATCGTATGACTACTTCTATTCTTCCAGATGCAGAAGAAGCCATGATTTCTAAGAATGAATCCAATGCAAAAGGGAAAAGTAAATATAAAGTTTTGCGTTTGTTCCTAAAGCCATTTTCAATTTTAATGTCTTTATTACCACCAAACCTTACCAATAAGCTGAAAAATGAAACCAGATTTCTATTGAATGCTTCAGGAAAATCAGAAGAATTTGATGTAGACGAATATATAGGATTGATGTTGTTGTCAATGGTATTATTTGCCGCTATCATGATTCTTTTCTTGAATCCTATGTCTATGGGAATTTGGGCATGGCTTGTTCTGATTCTTTTGTTGCCAATAGGTTTCAGACTTCCAAGAATTTATCTGGCTCATTTGATTAGAAAAAGACAAAAGAATATTGAGTTTGAACTTCCTTACGTAATCGACCTTCTTTCTTTGGCAATTGAATCTGGTCTTGATTTAACTGGCGGTATTGCAAAGGTTGTAGAAAAATCAAGAAATACAGATATTATTGTTGAATTCAAGATGTTTCTTGCTGATATAAAAGTTGGTAAGAGTATGGAAGAAGCCTTAGCTGATATGGCAGAAAGAGTTAAAGTATTATCTTTCTTCTCATTTGTTAGTTCTCTTATTCAGGCTCAGAGACTAGGTGCCGATATTGGACCGACTTTAAGAGCTCAAGCAGAACAGATGAGATATCAAAGATTAATACTTGCCGAAGAACGTGTTAATAAACTTCCGGTTAAACTCCTTATTCCGTTGGTTTTCTTTGTATTCCCAAGTATTTCTGTTCTTTTGATTGGACCAGCTATGATTCAGATTCAGACTAAGTTCCCAAAACCAGAACAACTAGAATCAGAAAGTGCATCTAAGGCAAAGAAAGAAAACATTGGTGTACTTAATAAAACTCCCAATCAAAACACTAAGGTAGCTCAACCAGTTCAAAAATCAAGTGTTCCAGTAAATAATACTAAGGTTTCATCTTCTCAAACAAATAATGCAGTAAACAGTCAGAAAACTGTTCCTGTAAATAATGCTCAGTCAAAAGTTACTCCGACTCCTGCTGCAGTTGTTGTGATAGAAGAAAAGACTAAGGAAAAAGAACATGTGGTAAATACAATGCCTGTTGTTCCTAGTGTCACTCCAGCACCTATAGTGATAACTGAACCAGTAGCAGCTCCACAAGTTCCTGCTCCTGTTACTATTGTTGAACCAGTAAAAGAAAGTGTAGAAACAAATCAGTCTATACCTGAAAAACCTGCTAATCCAGAAGCAATTGCGGTTCCAACAACAATAACAGTTCCTGAAAAACAGGTTATACAAGATAATAGAATTGATTCATCTGCTGTTAATGGAAGCGGAAATACTATTCCTGCTACTAACAAATCAGATTCCAGTTCTAATTTTGTTCCTGTAGAATCTTACATTGGACAATAATTCAAATAAGACAACAATAATGGTTAGCGCCTGTTTATTAGGCGTTAACTGTAATTACAAAGGCGGCTGTTCTTATAATTTTGCTAAGGACAGCCGTTTTTGGGCTAAATTATCTTCAAAGTATTTTATCATTCCCATCTGTCCAGAACAGCAAGGTGGTTTGCCAACACCTAGAATACCATCAGAACTATTGAACAAAGCTGAAGATATAGAACTCGGTAAAGGCAAAATAATTAGTAAAGAAGGGCTGGATGTGACTCCAAATTTTGTAAAAGGAGCGGAAGAAATTGTTCGGATTGCGAGAATGTACAGCGTACAATTTGCTGTTCTCAAGAGTAAAAGTCCTTCTTGTGGGGTAAAGTCTGTTTATGATGGCACTTTTAGCGGTGTACTCATTGACGGGCAAGGTTATACCGCTTATTTACTAAATAAGTCAGGAATAACTCTCTATGACGAAAATGATTTCTGTGATATTTTAAAATGTACAATTTCTGATTTTAAGGTTTGATGCTACTTTAAGGGCAATGTTAATTTTTGTTTTGTACTCTTTAGTTGTCTTTACAGATTAAAAGCTTTATTTATTTTTAAACGGGAAAAAAATGATATCCTATTTTGCTTTAATTCTTATAGGTGACCGTACCCTAAAACTATTTTTTTAAGGAAAGTCGCATAGAGTACCGAACTGCCGTTGTACCGCTGATTTCACAATAAAAATCGTTGACTTTCGTTTTTTCTTTTTGATATTATCGACACATACGAGTGAATAAATAAGAGGAAAAACAAATGAGTGTGTTGAATTGTTTCAAGGCGATGAATATTGAATATGCTGATGAAAGTCTAGCTGTCTATAGAACTTCTAGAGCCTTTTCTGTATTAGGAACCCTTTTTACTATTGCTGGTGTATCTATTTTGATTAAGTTACTATTACCTGGTAGTTGTGCATCATCTATGTTTGGACTCTGTATATTCTGTTTATTTGTTTCTATGGCTTTTATTCTTGCCGGAATCATACTCATTAGTTTTCATAAAATAGTAAGAGTAGATAAAACAAATTCTAAAATTGAAATAGTAGACTCTTGTATTACTGGTTTTAGCAAATCAGCAATTCATTTTGGTGATATTTCTGGTATTGAAATATCTAAAGAAGCAGAAAACTTTGTTGGTGATTCAATCGGTTTGTGGACCGTAAGATTATATGTTTCCAGTTATGGCAAAGACGGGCTCCGCCATTTTAGAAAAGTCGAAAAGATTTTTGCGACTGATTGTTATGACGAAGCCCGTAATGTGGCAGACTTTTTTGCACGTATAGAAAATGTTGAAATAATCAACAGTTTCCCACAAGAATCAAGCAAGAAATTATTGTTCGTTCAATGATTCTTTCTTTTCAGGCTTTGGACCAAGAATCTTTCTGATTTTTGCTTTTTTCTGAATAAGAATATTTTTCAATCTTTCAAAATCTGCTTTATCTGCTGGTGCACTCATATCAACATTTTTGGCGTTTGAAGTAATACCTGCGAATTTTAAGGTTTTGTTGATAAGATTTACTGCTTCAAACCAGGTAACATTTTCATTACCTGAGAATGTTCTGTTTCCGTAGCCAAGTTTAATATTGCATCCGGCAAGTTTGGCAAGAGCCTGATATTCAGGATCTTTTTTAGAAACATCAACATATTCTATATTAGCAGCTTTAATTTTGTTTTCTGCGAAAGAATCCAACAAGAATTCTAAGACTAGAGCCATCTGGCTTCTTGTAGTATATTCTTCTTTATCAGAGAAGATTGTCTGTAATCTCAGCATATCACATTCTTTCCCGCTTCTATCAAAGATACCGCCGATTACTTCTGTTAAATCATCCTGACCCATATAAGAATCTCCATCGAAGCTGGGTCTTAAAATTGATCTATCAAAAGCGCCAGCTGCAGTGAGATCTTTGATTGAATCCATGATTGGATTGTCTAAGGATACGTCTATGAAGCAAAGACCATCGTTAGCTCTGGAAGTCATTTTGTCAGAAGAAATAGCTTCATAAAGGCGATACAGGAAATATACTGCTTCACGCTGAGTAAGCTTTTTGCTGCTTCCGAGATAATTATTCTGAAGACCTCTAACAACAAATTTGCTTTGTAAGTAACTCATTGGTCTAGAATACTTTTCTGGAATTATATAATCTTTATAATTAGAAGATTTTGTTGAATTATAATTGAAAATATCATTGGCACTCATGAATAATACTGCTCTTGCCATCATTTCGACGGCTTCTTTTCTTGTTAGAGCGGTGTTTATTTTATTGGAATCAAGAATACCATTAGCATACATATCGTTAAGTTTGGTTTCTTGAACACCGAGTGTATTCATGACTACTGCAAGTTTATTTGCAAAATCTTTTTTGGTTACTACTTGTTTTAAATATCTGTTCGTGCAATTCTTTTCAGATATAATGCCTAGGTCTGCTCCAAGTCTAATTTCTCTTGGTGCACTTCCAAGTCCATTTGCAAATATTGGGTTGAGAATACCTGTTCCACCTAATACTGCAACACAAAATACAGCTAGTAGGATACCTGCGATTGAATGTTTGTCTGCCTTTATCATTTTTTTTTGCTCCCAAAAAGGATATAGTTTGAACTTATATCGGCATTTTTAACAGTTTTATTAATGATTTTGCCTTATTGTCTGATTTTTGATATCTTATCTTTAATCAAGGAGCTTAATTATGAAATTACACTTAAAAATAATGCTTATTACATTTATTGCAGTATTTTGTCTAATTTCTTGTCAATGCGTATATGCCCAGAAAGAAATTGTATTAAATAATGGTATTAGAGTATTTATAAAACCGATGCGCGCTGCTCCTGTTGTTACTATTAGTTTTTGGGTTAAGAATGGTTCTATTTATGAAAGTGAAGGAGAATCTGGCTTTTCTGAATTAGTAAGTAAAATGATTTTTCTCAGCAGCTTGAACTTTTCTAATCATCATTTAGAAAGTGAAATAAAAAAGCTAGGTTTAAAGGTTAGTAAAAACAGTTCTAATGATTGCCAAAGCTTCAGTCTTACTGGTGCTTCTAAGAATTTTGAAAGAATTTTGCAATTGGGTGTTGATGGACTGTTTAAGGCTGTTTTTTCAGAAAAAGACATTAAGAACTCTATTCAGGAATTGAAAAATGAAATTCAGGAATTGGAAAGTCGCCCTGATGTTGTTGTTCATAACGCAATGATGCAGGAAGCATTTGCCATTCATCCTTGCAGAAGACCATATTATGGAATGAATCCTAATTTTGAAGGAGCAGATGCTTTTATTCTCAATCGATTCTATAACAAGAATTACACTCCTTCGAATACTATTATAATAATAACTGGTGATATTGATCCCGATTCAGCTTTGTTGTCTTTGAAAAAATATGCTGAACCTATTAAAGATACAAATAATTCTTTGCCAGAGCTGCCAAAAGAAATTACCCAGACTTCATATCGAGAAGTTATAAAATATGCTGACCTTCAGAAAGTTTATATATGTATGGGTTGGAAGCTTCCAAATGTAGAAGGTTCTGATAAATATGCTCTTTATGTTCTCGCTAATTTACTTGGCGGTGATGAAGATAGTATATTGTGGCAAAGGCTTATTAAAGGTCGTCAGACTGGTGAATTTGTCTGTGCCAACTATGAAGTTTCCCGTTATCAAGGCATATTGGTGATATCTGGTATTTCATCAAAAAGTAAAATGAGATATTTTGTTGATGATATAAGAAGAATTACTAACAGCTTATTTGAAGAAACAGTTTCTGAAAGTGTCTTGGAAGGCGTTAAAAAAAGTATAATTAACGAAGATGTTTTTAGAAGGGAAGGCGTAGAAGATACGGCTTTAGATTACGGTAGTTTTGCTGTTATTTCAGAAGCTGCTGATGCTGATAAATTTGAAAAGGGTATAATTTCTGTTAATTGTGATGATATAAGAAGAGTTGCTTGTGAGTTTTTGAGAGATGAAAACTTAAGTGTTGCTATTCTTCAGGCTCCTCCAGTTTCAGAAGATGCCAGCCCTGTTATGCTTACCTTAGATAATGGTATAAAGCTGATACTAAAAGAAAATCATGCGGCTCCTGTTATTTCTGTGTCAGCAAAGTTTTTGGCTGGTGGTTTAAAAGAAGAAAAACGTAATGCTGGTATATCTACTTTAGCTGGTGAATTGCTGGTTAGAAGTTTAGACACAGATGATAAACCTTTTAAAAGTAAGTTAGAAAAGAATGGAGCCAGGTTATCATATACTGCTAATAAAAACTATGTTTCTATTAATATGAAAGCAGTCTCTTCTGGTTTTATTCCTGCCTTTGATTTATTTATAAAGATGTTGGAAAAACCAGAGTTTCCATCAGCTTATAGCAAAGCAAGAAACGTTTTAGAAAAACAACTGGAAAGAGAAAACAGTGATATTGTTTTGCAAAACAAATTGAATACTTTAAGAGCAGCTTTTGGCAGTTCCCCATTAACTTATTCGGATTTCGGGAAAACAGATGATTTAAGCAAAATAAAAAGAGCGGATGTTATAGAGTATTACAAGAAGAACTTTGTAGCTTCAAATATGGTAATAGCTGTTGTAGGTGATTTTTATGCAAGTGAACTCAGAGATTATCTGCTTTCATCCTTAGGTAAATTATCTTCAAATAAGAATTCTAAAGAAGTCAAAATACCAGATATTGAATCTATGAAAACTGGAACTCCAACTTTTATGAAAAATAGTACTGATAATGCTCATATTACTTATATCTCTAGAAGTATTCCTATAAATGATAGAAAAAGTGTTGCTTTGAATGTAGCTTGCAAAATATTGGAAAACTCATTGAAACAGTCATTTAAGGAAGCAGATCAAACAGGTCTTATGGCTTCTTCAGTAGAAATAAAGAATTACAGTTTTATTAATGATGGGTATTTTGAAGCTTGTCTAATGACTAATAAGGAAAATGTAGCTACTGCTGCTCAATTACTAAATCTGGAAGTTGATGCTTTTAAAATTAGTAATATTCCATCTTATAGGATACAGGAAGCTAAGGATGCATTGTTTACCGAATTTGTTCTAAGTATGACAGATAGTATGTCATTAGCAGATGTCTTTTCAAGAGATGAAATACTAGGGTTAGGTTTTGATTATTATACAAAATATAATTCTATATTGTCTTCAATTAACATGGCTGAAGTTATTGATGCAGCAAAAGAATATATGTTGCCAGAAAAAAAATATATTTTAGGTGTTTCTTCTGCTAATAGTTCTGACTTGGTTATGGATGATAAAAAACTTGTTTTTAAAGCTCCTAAGGTAGAAGAACCTCCTAAGGATAACAAAACAGAAAAAGATGCTGGAAAAGACAGTGCAAAAGATGGTTCTAAAAGATAATAAGAATCAGACTAATCAAACTAATCAGTCTAATAATGCTAATAATGGAAAAAAATGATAGATTATTATTAGTAATTTGATTTGCAGATAACAAAAAAGCCTTTTGATTTTATTCAAAAGGCTTTTTTGTTACTAAAGTTATGTTTACGAACCGTATTTGGCTTTTATTATGTCAAGAACCTTAAAGCCTAGGGTTACGGTTAAGCTGGAAATTATTACAGCAACAGTAAACAAACCCAAAACAGTAAGGATAACCATTGCTTACTCCGATTAAACGGCTGCCATACTTGCTGGAATATTATTATAATCTACCTCATGATTTCTTGCTCTCATTGATTCAAGAAAATCGTTGCCAAGTCTAGTAATATTACCAGCGCCGATAGTAAATATTACATCTCCTGGTTCTACATAGTTAAGCAGCATATATTTAACGTCATCTACGTTTTTGACCATTTTTACTTTGCGTCTGTTAGATACAGGCATATGGTCAAGAATTACTTTGCTTGTAACGCCAGGAATAGGCTTTTCAGATGCAGCATAGATGTCTGTAATGAAAAGCTTGTCGCAATTATCGAAGCAACGCCCAAATTCCTGAGACAAGAACAATGTTCTAGAGTATCTATGAGGCTGGAAGACTACTACAACTCTCTTTGCACCAAGACTGCTTGCTGCTTCAAGTGTTGCTTTGATTTCATTAGGATGATGTCCGTAGTCATCAATTACGGTGACCCCTTCGCATTCACCTTTTATTTCAAAGCGGCGACCAGCTCCATGGAAGTTCTTCAGGCTTTTGAGTATAACTTCGAGTGAAAGACCTATTTCGAGGCAAAAACCAATTACAGGAAGGGAATTTAAAACATTGTGTCTTCCTGGGACAGATAATTCAACTCTGCCGTAATTCTGACCTCCTACGGTAAGAGTGTAGCTTGAACCGAATGGGTGATAGCTTATATCTTCAGCCATAAAGTCAGCTGCTGTGTCTATACCATAGGTAATAGTTCGAAGTTTTTCAGGAAGTGATAGATTACGGGCTATAACATCGTCAGCACAGAGGAATAAACCTCCGCAATCACTAATATGACCTGCAAATCTTTCAAAAGCGTCTATTATGGCGTCTAAGCTGGAGTAATGATCCATATGGTCATTATCTATATTAGTTATTACGCCATATTGTGGGAAATACTTTAAGAAAGTTCCATCACTTTCGTCTGCTTCGGCAACAAGAAGTCCAGATTTTCCATAAGAAGAGTTACCGTTCAAAGCTTTAACATGACCACCAACAACGCATGTCGGGTCTTTCCCTGCTTCTGTCAGAACTGTTGAAATCATTGAGCTAACTGTAGTTTTGCCATGACAGCCTGCTACTGCAATTCCACACTTAGCATCAAGAAATAGTTCAGCTAGAAGATCAGAACGGTGAACAATATTTAGGTTACGTTTATGAGCTTCAACAAGCTCTGGGTTGTTGGGACTGATAGCTGAGGAAACAACTACTCGGTCTATGCCATCAGTAATATTGGAAGCTTTATGCCCAATGAAGATTTTGGCACCTTCATTTGTTAATAAAAGGGTTCTTTCGTTTTCGCTAATATCTGAGCCAGAAACTTTATAACCCTTATGTAAGAAAATGCTGGCAATGCCACTCATTCCAACACCGCCGATTCCAATAAAGTGAATACCCTGCTGTGTCATCTGCTTTTAAAACGCCTCCTTGCAATCCTGAACAGTTCTGCCGGTTCAGTCTTTCTTAACAATACCATCGGCACACCTCTGATTTTTTGTTAGAAAAATTACGATTGCAAAACATAGGAATGAATGAACTTCTTACTTTAGGGGGTAATAGTATCACAAAATGCTAAATATTGCAATCATGAACGCTGTTTAAAAAATCGACAACTTTCTCCTGATGATGATTTTACTACTATAGAGGGAATTTGAGGGCCTTTAAACCCATAAGCTTTACAACCATATGGGCAATTTTTTTCCCAAGTGACAAAAAAATGAACACATTTTCGGCAGTCGAGATTGCTAGATTTATTATTTTCATCAGTTTTATTTTGTGATGGTAATCTTTTCCCTAAATCTAATGACTGAACAAAAAGGTTTCTTGCCAATTGTTTTTTGGTGAGCTCATCCATAATTGCTGTATATTTTCGTTTATGATATATTAAAGTCACTAAATTATATACTTAAATCACTATTAGTTAAAGCTTATTAGAAAAATAAGTTAAAAGTTTTATGAATCCTGAAAGAATAGAAAAAATATTTTGGTGCTTAGTAATAATATGGTTTCTTTTAAGATCTTCTTTACTTTGCTGTCAGTATATAGGCAATACTGATCCTGGATTCAAGCAGGAAGTTTTAAAGTATTTTTCTGAAACTGATATTGAAACAGGTAAAGCCTATGCCCTGAATGGCTTTTGGTTTAAGGCTATATATGGGGCTTTTTATATTTTTACTTTAATAATACTTTTGCGGTTTGGCTTCTTTAACAATATCTGGCAGAAAACGGTAAACTTAGTTGGTGAAGGATTATTTAGAAGCGATTTGTTATTCCCATTCGTTTTTTTATTTATTCTTTCTCTTCTTTCGTTCCCATCATCCTTATATTTTGGTTATTTTAAAGAAGCAGCTTCTGGTTTTTCTAATATTACTTTTGGAAGCTGGTTTTGGTATTACTTTAAAGCTATAGCATTAAATATTCTTCTACAAGGAATCTTTATGTGGGTTGTGATTACAATTATTCATTACTTACCTACAAAATGGCCTTGGGTATTGCCATTAATAAGCGGTGCGTTAATTGCTCTTTCTATCTGTTTGGCTCCTTTTATTATAACTCCTATTTTTTATAACGAAAAACCATTGGAAAATGGTGAGTTTAAAGATAAACTCTTTGAAATAGCTAAAAAAGCTGAACTTTCAGTAAATGAAATATATGTTATAGATGAAAGTCGGTATTCTAAGCATACCAATGCTTATTTCTCAGGTTTTGGCAGTTTTAGAAGAATAGTTTTGTATGATAATCTTTTGACAAATCATACTCCCGATGAAGCTTTGATGATTTTTGCCCATGAAGCAGGTCATTGGAAATATAGCCACATGAGATGGGGGCTTTGTTGCGGTTTGGCTGGGGCTTTCCTGGTCTGCTTTCTCGTTTACTGGTTATTTGATTATATTGCGGTAGTAAAGTGGTTCGGTTTATATAGGCTAGACAGCTCTTGTGTAATACCATTTTTTATGATTACTTATCTGATTTTACAGCTAATTTTTGCTCCTGTAGAAAGTCAGATAAGTCAGTTTATGGAAAGACAGGCAGATATAACTTCTATAGAGTTGACTGGCATGAAAGAAGTGTTTAAAAATGCTCAAATAAGATTAGCAAAAGATAATAAATCTGATTTACTCCCGCATCCATTCAGAGTTTTCTGGTTGTATTCCCATCCTATTGCTATAGATAGAATTCATTTTGCTGATTAAAATAGTTAAAATATATTGCTTTTCTTTCCTTGACCAAAGCAAACAAATTAGGTATTATCATAACCACATCAATATGAGGTAAATAAATGATTTTAACAGATTTTCTAAAGAGAGTTCCATTGTTTTCTGAATTGAATGATGACGAGTTGAAAAACTTAGAACAGAAGGCAGAAGTTCTTTGTTTCCCAAGAGATGCTTTTATCTGTAAAGAAGGTCAACAAGCAGATACAATGTTTATTATAAAATCTGGTATCGTTCAGATTTTCTGTGATGACGGTGCTGGTGGAAAGAAAATTCTTACTCACTTAAAATTAGGTGAATATTTTGGTGAAATGGCTCTTTTGACCGCTGGACCAAGAACTGCTTCTGTTGTGGCTTTGGCAGAAACTGAAGTAATCAGATTAAAAAAGGCTGATTTTGATGAATTATTAAAAACTCATAACGGAGTTTGTATAAGTATTATTAAGACTTTGTGCAATCGTTTGTCTAAGACCAACATTGGTGGAGCTCAGATTAAGAGTCACAATGTATTTGCAATTATGGGACCTGATACCTCTTCTGGAAAGAGTCTCTTTGCAAGAAATCTTGCTTTGGCAATGTCACATGCTCTTAAAGAAGACGTTTTGCTTTACGACCCCAATCTGAGAGACGACAGAGTTGCTAGAATGCTGTCTGTTAAAGACCGCTCTAGAATTATCGATGAATTAGTATCTCGTGAAAGAATTGCAGATATAAGCAAATATGTTGTTAAATCTCCTTGTGGTTTGCTGACTATATTACCTCAGGAAAATGGTATTACAGATTGTCGTTTAAAGGAATTCCATACCTATGCTTTAATGTCTACTGTTATGGAAAACTATAAATATATCGTAGTCGATTCTAGTTCAATGTTTACCAAGGTTACAAAAGAAATTGTTCAGAACTGCAATAAAATCATTTATTTGATTTCAAGCAAAAACGTTTCTGTAGCAGGTTTGATGGATTATTTCGACAAGACAAGAAGAGAATGGAATGTTTCACCAGATAAGGTAGTTTTTGGAATTAATCATAATACCAATGTTACTACAGAAGAAGGTGTGATTACAGATAAAGACAGATCCAGAACTTCTTTTGAAATTCCTTTTATTCCTGAATTCAAAGGTGTAAGAGATCCACATCCAGATGGTTCACTTACTGTTCAGGCTAATCCGGAACATGTGTTTAGTAAAATCTGTGATAAAGTCGCAAATGAAGTATTGTATGACCAGAAGATTGGTTTGGCAATTCCTACATTTGCAGGTGACGTTGCCAAGAGTAATTATGTTGAACGTTGGATAGAAAGCGGTTTACAAGAATTTGCCGTTGATATAAAGGGTGTAACTTTAAGTGATACTGTTTTGAGAAATGAAAAGCCGTTTAAGATTATTTTTGGTTGCACATCAAAATGGCAACTGAATGAACAGGTTGTTAAGGTTGTAGATTTCGCAAACAGATTCAAGAAAGAATTTGATGTTAAGAATGTCTATCTGACTTTGAATGGTGAAGAAAGCGTTATATAAGAGAAGATATAAGATATAAGATAGAAGACTGTAGATAGAAAAAAACCGCTTGAGAATATTTCACTCAAGCGGTTTTTTGGTGGTTAAAAGAGGGACTTGCAGTTACTAAAAATTATGTTATACTTTAATTAGAGGGTGTAAATGTTGGTAGCACTTACACCCGGTAATTATTAGTTAATCGGCGTTGCTGCGGCTAACAGCATTGCCAACACTAACAGTATTAACAAAATCTTATTCACGCTATACCCCCCTTTCAACCTCAAGGACTGTATAGCAGACAAAAGGTTTGTAGGCTTGAATTACGTGAGCTTTTACAAACCTTTTCTTTTTTAGCTTTTTTGGAGAAAAGGGAGGGAAGGGAGGCTTTACAATTACTAAGAATAGCATTATACTTTAATTAGAAGCATTCAAGCGCTGGAAACACTTGAATGCCTATAGACCGCTTAGTTAAGTGGTGTAGCTGAAGCTAACACCATAACGGCGGTTAACAAGAGTATTCTGACTACTCTTTTCACTGCTATACCTCCCTTTCTCGGTCTGTATAGCGCTTTGGGACCGCTGTAAATCTAGCTATACGTTTAGGTTTATAGCGGTTTTTCCATTATTGGATTTTCAAAGAGCTTATTTTTTAATAAAAGATATATATTTCAAAAAGATTGTTTAAAAGGGAGGGAAGGGAGGCTTTACAATTACTAAGAATAGCATTATACTTTAGTTAGAAACATTCAGGTGCGTGAACACCCGAATGTTTAATACCGCTTAGTTAAGTGGTGTAGCTGAAGCTAACACCATAACGGCGGTAACAAAGAGTATTGCTACTACTCTTTTCATCGCTATATACCTCCCTTCGTCGGTATATATAGCGCTTTGGGACCGCTGTAAATCTAGCTATACGTTTAGGTTTATAGCGGTTTTTCCATTATTGGATTTTCAAAGAGCTTTTAATTCTTTTTTAGTTAGAGTCTAAACTTCTGTATTGTAGAGCTTCTGCCAAATGATGACTTAATACTTCGTTGCTGTCTTCTATGTCTGCTATGGTTCTTGATATTCTTATTATTTTGTCATAGGCTCTTGCTGATAGCTTTAATGTTTTTGCTGCTTCAACAAGAAGTTTCTTGGCTTCTTTATTGACTAAGCAGTTTTCTACAAGATTGTTTGAAGAAAGATGAGAATTTAATGCACCTTTATTTGATAAGCGTTGTTTTTGTCTTTCCCTGGCCATCAGAACTCTTTCTTTTACTTTTTCAGAACATTCACCCTGTGGTTTATCAGCTAATTCATAAGGAGCCAGAGGTGGCACATAGACATGAAGATCAATTCTATCTAAGAGTGGACCAGATATCTTAGTTCTATATTTATGAATTTGGCTTGGGGTGCAGCTACATTCTTTTTCTGGGTCGTTGGCATAACCACAAGGGCAGGGGTTCATAGCGGCAGCGAGCAAGAAATTCGCAGGAAATCTACAGGTTTGTGTTGCTCTGGAAATAGAAACTTGTCCTGTAGTAAGAGGTTCTCTTAATACTTCTAAGACAAAACGTTTAAATTCCGGTAATTCGTCTAGAAACAAAACACCGTTGTGCGCAAGAGATACTTCACCAGGACTAGGGACTCTGCCTCCTCCTATTAATGCGATATCTGATATTGTATGATGAGGGTCTCTGAATGTTCTTGTGGTAATAAGACCTGAACCAGGAGGCAAAAGCCCTTTGATGCTATAAATGCGTGTAACATCTATAGCTTCGTTAAAATCCAATTGTGGCATTATAGTTGGAAGAGCTCTTGCCAGCATGGTTTTACCTGAACCTGGAGGGCCACAGAAGATTATATTATGTCCGCCGCTAGCAGCTATTTCCAAAGCTCTTCTTGCAAAAGCCTGACCTTTTATATTAGACATGTCGTTGCTTATAATTTCTTTACTTACTATGTCTTCATTTGGCGGGGGCAATTTGGAAACATCTGTCGGGGTTAGCGGTTTATCTGATTTAAAGCTATCAATCATTTCTTTGAGGTTGTTAAAACCAATTACTTCAAAATTAGGAATAACCGTAGCTTCTCTGACATTTTCCATCGGAAGAACAATGCCTTTATAGCCTTTTTTTACTGCCATAAGAGCTATAGGCAGAATTCCTCTTGTGTGTCTTAAATCGCCATTTAAACTTATTTCTCCGACGAATACATAGCTGGAGGTTAAGTTAACTGGTATAACCTCTGTAGCACAGAGAATAGAAGTTACAATGGCTAAGTCCAGACCGGAACCTTCTTTTCGTAAATCAGCAGGGGCAAGATTTACTACTAGTTTTGTAGATGGGAAAGAGATACATGAATTTTTTAAAGCTGTTCTGATTCGTAATTTGGATTCAGTAACAGAGGTATCTGCCAAGCCTACAAGTTCGAATTTTGGTAAACCACCTGATAAATCAGTTTCTACTGAAACTTCTAATGCTTCAAAACCTGAAATAATAGCAGAAGCAATTTTTGAAAACATGATATTAGACTTCCTTTTTCGTAAATTAGGAAAATCTAAGTAAAAAAAACATTACTTATTTTTTTCCTATATAGTAATCAATTGAAAAAGGAAAATTGGACAAAAAAAATGAAATATTTTTTCAAAAGAAAAAATATTTCGTTGTAGGTGTTCTAATTATTGAATATAAAGTTGTTAGAAACCGGCTGCTAAAGCTAGTTTTATAGAGTCTAGTCTTATTTCTTTTGTGTCGGCTCTTGAAAGAAGGATAACTGGGCATTTGGCACCAATAATCATTCCGCCTGCTCTTGTATTGCCATAATAGAGAATACTTTTACCTAAAATATTGCCTGTATCAATATCGGCACAGACCATAACATCAGCATTTCCTTCAAAATTTTTCTTAATATGCTTGATTTTGGCTGATTCTTCAGAAATAACATTGTCTAATCCAAATGGGCCGTCAACAATACAGTCATCGCCAAAAAGACCTTGTTGGCTCATTTTGGAAAGAACTGCTGCGTCTAAACTGCTCTGAATTTTAGTGTTTACAAGTTCAGCGGCTGAAAGAACGGCTACTTTTACTGGATTGCAGCCGAACTTTTTGGCTATTTTGCATGCATTTTTTATAATTTCTATTTTGTTTTCCAGAGTTGGCAATGGAATCATGCCACCATCTGTAAGAAATCTTAATTTACCTTCATGTTCGTAAACAAGTGTATGAGATAAAACGCTAGAATCTTTAATACCTGTTTCTGAATTTAAAACAGCTTTAAGAAGTATTGGAGTAGATATGTTTCCTTTCATCAAGGCTTTGGCTTTACCAATTCTGACTAGTTCAACAGTTTTAAAGGCTGCTTCTTCCGGAGTTAAAGCGTTAATCATTTCTGGCTTAAAACCAGGAGCGCATTTATCTATGAAGTGTTGCATTATTTCAATATTTCCGACAAATATACAGTTTACAAAACCAAGCTTTGAAGCTTCGTAAGCGGCTGTAATGCTGTCTATTTCTTCGGGCATACAAATTGCCAAAGATACTTTTTGGTTTCCTAACAAATGGTCGATATCTGCAAAATTCATAGTCTTTTTTCCTTTAAAGAATCAATAATCTTATTTTATGTAATTCTACTATAAATATGTGTATAAATAAAATAAAAGCTTTAAGCATTTGCGAGCTACTAAAAGAAAAATTTTTAATAAGTATTTATTTTTGATATAATTGTACATTATGTTGCAAGGAAAAAGATACACAAACTTTGTACATCTTCATGTACATAGCCATTATAGTCTATTAGATGGGGCTGCTCCGGTAAAAGCTATTGTTGATGCTGCCAAACGCTTTAATATGCCTGCGGTTTGTATTACAGACCATGGCAATATGTTTGCTGCCATAGAGTTGTATCACGAGGCTATGAAAAAAGGTCTTAAGCCGATAATGGGCTTTGAGGCTTATATTACGGCAGGTTCTAGATTTGAAAAAACAAAAGAAAGCTTGCGTAATTTTCCTACTCACCATCTGGTTTTATTAGCAAGAAATCAGACTGGTTATAAGAATCTTTTAAAATTGGCTTCTGTTGGTCATATTGAAGGCTTCTATTATAAACCAAGAATAGATCATGAAATATTAGAAAAACATAGCGAAGGTTTGATTGGTCTCAGTGCTTGTCTTGCCGGCGAGATTCCTGCAGCTTTATTAAAAGATGATAAAGAAAAGGCCAAGTCAATATTAAAATATTATCAGTCTGTATTTGGTAAAGAAAACTTTTATGTAGAAATACAAAATCATGGTTTAGATGAGCAATTAAAGGTTTTACGTCCTTTGATTGAATTGGCAAGAGAGTGTGAAGCTCCATTAGTAGCTACTAACGATAGTCACTATGTTAATCCAGAAGATTGGGAAACTCAGGATGCACTTCTTGCTATGTCTACACAGAAAACTCTTGATGACCCAGAACGCTTCAGATTTGGTTCAAAAGAATTCTATTATAAATCTCCCAGTGAAATGGAAACACTGTTTGGAGAATGGCCGGAAGCCTTAACTAATACAGTAAGAATAGCTGACAGATGTAATGTTACTATAAAATTCGGCGAATCGCTTATCCCTGTTTGTCCTGTTCCAGAAGGCAAAACAGAAGAAAGCTATGTAAGAGAAATCTGTTACAAAGGTTTTAAAGAAAACTATGGTGACAATCCACCCGAAGGAGCGATGGAGAGACTTGAATTTGAGTTGGAAACCATCAAAAAGATGGGATACTTCGGGTATTTCCTGATTGTATGGGAATTTATAAATTGGGCAAGAACAAACGGAATACCAGTAGGACCAGGGCGTGGTTCGGCAGCGGGTGCAATAGTTGCCTACTGTATGCATATTACAGACATAGACCCAATTAAGTATGATTTACTTTTCGAACGTTTTTTGAATCCAGAACGTATCAGTATGCCTGATATTGACGTTGACTTTAGTGATGACGGGCGTCCTGATGTAATTAGGCATGTTCAGGAACTATATGGAGTTCCTAAGGTTTCACAGATTATAACCTTTAACTACATGTTGGCAAAGAATGCCATTCGTGGGGTAGGGCGTATAATGGGTATGCCTGTTAGCGAAGTTGGTAAGATTGCCAAACTTGTTCCTGATAAACCTGGAACACATTTGAAAAAATGTCTTGAAGAAGTTCCTGAACTAAAAAATTTAAAAGAAAATGGCACTGAAGAAGAAAAGAAACTCTTAAGGCTTGCTACTTCTGTTGATGGTCTGGCAAGTCATACTGGTGTTCATGCTTGCGGTATAATTATATCTTCTATGAACTTGGACGAAGTTTCTCCTGTTACCAAAGACCCTAATGCAAAAGAAGGAGATTTGAGTCTTGTTGTTTCTCAATATGAAAAACATGCTGTAGAAGATATTGGTTTGCTTAAGATGGACTTTTTGGGCTTGAAAACCCTCAGTGTTTTGAAAAATGCTTTTGAAAATGTTGAAGAAACCCATTCAGATGCTGATCCTGAACAGAAAAAGAAACTGATGGTTTTGAGACGTTTCTTGGATCTTAGAAAGAAGCAGGATCCAAATAATATTCCAGATCCGAAATTAGAAGAAGAAATCAATAAAGAAGCTCAACCTTTGTTGGAATTTAACGACCCTGGTGTTTATGACCTTTTACAAAAAGGTTTAACCTTAGGGGTATTTCAGTTAGAATCTGCTGGTATGCGAGGTCTTCTTAAAAGACTGTTGCCCTCTGAATTTACAGATATTATAGCTCTCTTGGCGATGTATCGTCCTGGTCCTTTAAAATCAGGTATGGTTGACGATTTTGTAGAAAGAAAACATGGCCGTGCAGAATTAACATATCCTCATCCTAGTCTTGAACCTGTTTTAAAAGATACTTACGGAGTTTATCTATATCAGGAACAGGTTATGCTTACCTCTCGTGTTCTTGCTGGCTTTACAAAAGGTCAGGCAGATAGCTTACGTAAAGCTATGGGTAAGAAAATAAAAGAAAAAATGGAGGAAATGGGGAAGAAATTTATTGAAGGTTCTATTAAAAATGGTGTAGATCCTGATTTAGCCAAGAAAATATTTGATTTGATGGCTGGTTTTGCTGAATACGGCTTCAATAAATCTCATTCCGCCGCCTATGCTGTAGTTACATACAGAACGGCTTATATGAAGGCCCATTATCCTGCTGAATTTATGGCGTCTTGTTTAACTTCTGAAACAGATGACACAGATAAAATTGCTGAATATGTTGATGAATGCAGAGCTTTAGGGATTGAAGTCCTTCCACCGGATGTTAACCATTCAAAGGGTAAATTCAGAGTTGAAGGCAAAAAAATTAGATATGGTCTCAGCGCTTTGAAAGGTGTAGGTTCTGGACCAGTAGAAGCTATTGAGAATGCAAGAGATAAAGGTGGTCCTTTTAAGGACTTAGGTGACTTTATACAAAGAGTTGATTCAGACCAGATTAATGTAAGAGTATTAGATGCCTTAGTAAAATCAGGTGCTTTTGACTGCTTTGGTTTAAAAAAGAGTCAGCTTTTGCAAATGTGTGAAGAAGGCTTGAAACAGACTCAGGTTCAAAGAAAAGCAAAAAATTCTGGTCAGGCAACCTTTTTCGATTTATTGGGTGATGACGCAGAAGGAATGGGAAATATTGATATTAAAATTCCAAATATTCCTGAGTTTTCTGATAAAGAGCTTCTGCAGGCAGAAAAAGAAGTTTTTGGCTTCTATTTCATAGGTAATCCTTATGACCCTGTATCGCCTATTGGTAAAGTATTTGCCAATACTCCACTGAGTAATTTGGCAAAGTATTCAAAAAAGGCTGATTCTAACGAAGAAGACGAAGAAGATAGTTCTTCTGAAGTAAACTTAGCTGCTTTCGATGGTTCTTCATATCGTGTCTGCGGTATTTTAGCTGGTTTGAAGAAAGTTATAACCAAAAAGGGTGATACTATGGCTTTTATAACAATAGAAGCCAATAATGCTTCTTTAGAGGTTACTGTTTTCCCAAAAACTTATGAAGAATGTGGTTCTAAATTACAGATTGATGAACCTCTGTTTATGATTATTAGAACCCAGATTATGGACGGGGTTGTTAAAGCGAATGCAGAAAAGATTTTTGTATTAGAAGATTTGGATCAGGAAGGTTTTACAAAGCTTTCTTTCAATATTCCTAAGGGTTTTAATAAAAAAAGCTATTATGATCAGCTTCTTGAAGTTTTGCGAAAGAGTCCGGGACAAACATCTTTTACCATTAGCATAACTACAGATGACGACAAAAAAGTTACTTTAAGACCGCCATCTAAGTTTAGAGTTGCTTTAAATCCTGTATTAATAAAAGAATGGGAAAATATTTGCGGACGAAACTCATTGAAAATAGATTTCCCTGCTCTCGATTCTTTGGCACAAAAAAGTGGTTTTAAAAGAAGACTTGCTGTTGCAAAGTAGACTCTTGACGTTGACAGTATAGCTGTTGTAAGTTGTGTGGTATGAAAAAACTTTTAGTTAATATAATTCTTTTTTCTTTAATAATGCTTTGTATCCCAGGGTTTGCAACAGAATTAGACCCTGTATATAGGCATTTGGGAAAATATAACTATTTTGTTGCTTCAGGTTTAAGACTTTATTATCCGGATAGTATAAAAGATGCAATTCCTAGAATAGCTACAAGTTTTGCAAAAGTTAGAGAAAGAGTATTAAGCAATTTCCCTAAGGATAAAGATTTTATAGCTACAGTAGTTTTAGACGCGCATGATGATTCCATAGATAGCAGTGCAAATTCTAAATTTGACTTGATTAATCTTTGTATTTTTGAAGAAATGGACGTTCTTTCTGCCCGTTCATATTCTTTAGAGAAAAGATTTGCTTTATTATTAGCAAAGACTTTGGTAAAACGTGCAACTTCAAATGTCAGCTTTACCTGGCGTCGTTCTATAGCAATGTTGGCTATACCTCATTGGTTTGTAGAAGGTATGGCATTAAATTATGCTTTTCCGATAGATTCTATTCATTATAGCCGTTTGCTTGATATGGCAAAATATAAACGTCTTTATTCTTTAGATGAATTGAATACTATAACCAGCCAGCCAACTCTTGTGAAGGAAGAAATGCTTTTCCAAGCTCATTCTATGCTAGCTTATTGGGAAAGCACTTATAAAAAAGGCGCAGACGTAGAATTGGTTTCTTCTATTATCAGAAATTTCAGAAGTTTCGAAGTGGCTTTTAAAAAATATTATGGTGTTAGTCTTAACGAGGCTTTTAATTCTTATGTAAAATATGTACTAACTCAGAGTAATTTTTCAGAAGACTTTATTGAACCAGATTTGCTAGATGTTGATTATATAAAAGAAGATGCTAAAATTTTTCGTTCTTATCAAAGAATTAGTGAAACAGAAAGAATCTGGGTATCTTCTAAAAGATATACTACTGAAAACTATGATTTGTATTATAGAAATGGAATTCAAAAACCCGTTGTTTTATTGAAAAATGTTCATCCTGCCATACTTTATGATTCTAGTAGTCATGAAATCATACTTGGTCGCTATAAAGTCAATAATCGCAGAGAAAAAAGACTTATTCTTTATGCAGTAAATACAAATGGAAATATTCGATGTATTTCCAATAATAATGGTAGTTTCAAACCATTAGGCATAATAGATAATAAGATTTTTTATACTAATATTAATAATGGCTTAACAAAAATAATGTCTGTAGATAAAGAGAATGGATTAGGGCAAATAGAGCTTGAATTTGATGCTTCCCTTAGACCATTAGATATTGCATTAGATGTAATAAATAAAAGAGTATTTTTTACTTTTAAATCTGTTGATTTTGAAACCTGTTTAGCGGTGGTTCCTTTATCTGAAAAGAAAATTAAAAAATCTCCAGATTTATTAATTAACTATGATGGTGATTTGATGGCTTTAAGAGTATTTGACGGGACTTTATGGGGAGCTTATGACCAGGATAATACAACAACTCAGTTGTTCTGTTTTGATGAAAAGAAAAAGCAAATAAAAAAATATTCAAATATTCCTGGTGGAGTTTGGGATATATCTTTTTCTGACCCAGAAAAGAAAAAAATAGATGTTTCAACAATCAATAAAGGTGGTTTTGCAATAGCTTCTTTACCACTTAATAAAACACCTGATGATATATTGGATGTTGATAATAAGCCAACTTCAATTGATGATAATATCATGGAAGTTAAAGGAACCAGATATAAAAGTGAATATCATGATAGCTTGTGGCAGCCAGTTCTAGGAAAAGACTCTGAAGGTAATGTTTTGGGGATATATAGCTATAGATCTGACAGACTGGATAGAAGCGGAATTATGTTTGCTCCTACTTATGGTTTAAAGAGCCATGATTGGGGATATACTTCTCTATTTATGAAGCGTTTTGATATGTTGAAATCTTCTATTGGCTTTAATGATTATACTCTTTTAAAAGGCTATATGGGAACAGATTACTACGAAAGAATCCGTTCAAAAAGATTGCAATTTGATTATCCTTTAAAACTTGATATGCAGTTATCTTTTGGGTTTGATTTGGTTCAGCGAGGAATAGCTAAAATTAAAAAGAGATCAAGACAAGATGTAGTTCCAACAGCAGGGAAAGATCATTATTATTTCGTTCAATTAATGCAAAAATCTATTCGAACAGAGCCTTACAATGATGTTTTCCCTCGTAAGGGCAGAAAAGTAGAACTTAATTATAAACATGGTGTTGATAATTTATTTGGCGGCGATATGTTATATGACAGTATCTCGCTTAAATGGAATGAATTCGTTCCGTTAGATGATTATTATGTTTTGACCTTTAATGGTTTTATTGCAGAAGATGACAAACATAATAACATAAGAAGACCAGATGACTTGAGCCTATGTAATGATGAGTATCTAAGAGCATATGATTCTTCTTATAAATCTGGAGATAAACTTAGATATGCTAGTTTTACTCTTGCTAGACCTATTCATATCGAGTTACCTAGGAGAATAGGTTGGTTGCAACCTGAATTTTCTGCTTTAGGTTTTTTCTGGGAAATGGGTGATGTTAGAAATGATGGAAAATTTGATTATGATTACGATAGAGGCATAGAATTTGCCAGCAGTTTGCTGTTATTTAAGCGTCTCCCAATTTCTTTTAAAGCTGGTTATGCAAAAAGGAACGGGCAAGAAGGCAAAGGAACTTATTGTAACTTCTTTATGGATGATATTTCCGCAATTATGAATAATTAGGATACAAAATGATAAACAGGTTCTTTTTAATAACTATTATATTGATTGAAATGCTATTCTCTTCTAATGTTTTGTTGGCTGAAACAAAAAAAGATGAAGGAACTAAAACTGTTGTTGCCGTTAACAAAAAAGAGTCAACAACTGCATCAGATAGTAAAAATCTGGATGATAAAAGATTAAAGGGATTAAAAGTTGAGTTAAAGGGTGGAGTCAGGAAGCTTTTTGAAAACATGAATCAAAATATTCCTGCTAAGGAATTTGGTGATTTGCCAGAAGGTCTTGAAATTGTTGAAGGACAGGGATTTAGAGGAATTAAAATTACTCAAGGTCTTTTGGAATTCAGGGCTTATACCTGGTTAGATAATACAGGTTTAATGGATAACTATAAAAAATGTGAAGAAGAAGGCGATTCTATAGTAGCCGCAATAAATGGCAGTTTTTATTCAGAACGCGGTGTTCTTGGGCAGGTTATTCAAGACTCTCAGATTCCTAGAGTGAGACAGATTCCTGGACGTCTTTCAAGATGTTTTGTCTGTGCATATCGTGGTGCAAAGAATGCTCAGTTCTGGTATCTTGGAGAAACTTCCTTGACTAGTTTAGAATTAATGATGCCTCACAAAAAGGAATATGTATGGTTTAATGGAACTGCGGACAGCAGTATTAGATGTGATAACCTTTTAGGTGGCGGTGGCTGGATTTTAAAACATCGTAAAGATGCTCATTGGGAAGCAGTTGAAAGACAATATTTCAGATTCAGGCTAGAAGATCAGACTAGTAGAAAGACTGTTGTTGCACAAGATTCTGATAGAAACCTATATTTTATAGTATTTGAAGCTGGTTTTACTCTCCATCAGGTTGCTAGAGAATTAGTAAAAAATGAAGTATTCAAAAAAGTTCAAGAAGCAATATTCCTGGATGGTGGTTCTTCTTCTTGTATTGTTCTAAAGGGGAAGTATCTTGTAGCTCCTCTTTATATGATTGATAAAGCTCGTTTCTCTTGTATTCAGATTTTAAAGCCGACTCTTATCTGGTAAGCATATTTATATGTTAGAGTATCCATCTATAGCTTTTCGTGGCAAAAAATACATTGCGAATTGTGATAAAAATATAAAAAATTTTGATGTAATACTTGTTTCTGGCGATGCTTATGTTGATCACCCTTCATTTCCAACTGCTGTAATATATAGATTATTGCGTCATTTGGGACTTTCTGTTGCGATTATTGTTCAGCCGGATTGGAATTCTGATGATGATTTTAAGGTCTGGGGTGAACCAAAACTGTTTTTCTCTATTAATTCAGGGGCTATGGATAGCATGGTTTCTAACTATACCTCTGCGAGTATGCCTAGAAGTAAAGATAGGCTTTCCCCTGATGGTAGAACGGGGCTCAGACCCAAGAGAGCATTACTGGTTTATGTTCAGAAAATTCATCAGCTTTTTAAAAAATCATTAATAATTGTGGGTGGCGTTGAAGCTTCTATGCGCCGTTTTTCTCATTATGATTATTGGGAAAATAAAGTTAAAGATCCTATATTGATGGATGCTCCTGCTGATTTGCTGATGTATGGCATGGGAGAAGCTATCTACCCTAAGATTATTGATTGGTTAAAGAATTGCAAAGAAAATGAATTGCCACAGATTCCGCAAACAGTAATAAAAGTTAAGCATGATAGCTGGAAAGATTTGATAAAAGACAAATATTCAATTTTGCCATCAGTAGAATCATGCAAAACTGATAAATCTGTTTATATGGAATTAGCTAAGATTCTTGATGTTAGCATGAGACCGGGGGCTGATATATTGATTCAGCAGCATCCAAAGGGTGATATAATTTGTTTCCCTCCGACTGCTGAAGTTTTTGATGAAGAAATCGCAATGATGGATAAACTGAAATTCAATCGCAGGTCTCATCCTATTTACGATAAGCCTGTTCCCGCATTGGAACCAGTACAGTTCTCTGTGCAATCTCATAGAGGGTGCTTGAGCGCTTGCAGTTTTTGTGCATTATCTTTGCATCAGGGAAGAATAATTCGTTCGCGCTCAAAAGAAAGCATTTTAAGAGAAATAGCAGAGTTTACTAAGCATCCGGATTTTAAGGGTATTGTGCCTGATGTAGGCGGTCCTGCTGTTAATATGTATGGGTGGGAATGCTCTGTTGGCGGTTGCAATAGAAGAGCATGTCTTTACCCGACAATTTGCAAGAACTTAAAGCATTCGTTAAAGCCATTGGCAGATGTATTGAAGGCAGCTTTAAAAATCAAAGGTGTTAAGAAAGTCTTTCTAGGTTCTGGTTTGCGATACGATATAATCAGAGAAGATGAATGGGATATTTTCGAATATATAGTATTTAACCACGTTTCAGGTCAATTGAAAGTTGCACCAGAACACTTTGACAAAAATGTTCTGCATTTGATGCGAAAAGGAGAAAATGCAGATTTTGGAGCTTTTGCCAAAAAGTTTTATGAATCTTGCAGGAATCATAACAAAAAGTTGTTCTTGGTTCCTTATTTGATGACTGCTTTCCCTGGTAGTCAGGAAGGTGACAAGATACTTGTAAAAAAAGTTAAAGAGCTTCATCTTGTTCATGAGCAGATTCAGGAATTTACTCCAACTCCAGGTAGTATTGGCAGTGCTATGTATTATACAGAAAAAGACTTTGATGGGAACAAAGTTTGGGTGCCCAAAACTCGCACAGAACGCATGAAAACGAGAGCTAAACTTCAAAAAACTTGAAAATTTTTTGAAACGTGATGAGTGATTAGTGGTGGGTGATGAGAATTGAGAGATTAGTTCACTTTTGTCGGTTAACCTTTGCCAGTAAAAATATTAGTTGGTTGTTACATATAACTGACAAATGAAAACAGATAACAGAATTAAGAAATACTAAAATAGTGAATGGGAGTAAATTATGAAGAAAGTAAAAATAGTTTTATGGGTTATTTTTGCTATAGTTGCGTTATTAGTATTTAATGCTATAAGAACATACAACTTCATGCAAAGTTATGGTATGAATTTAAGAGATATGAAAAGCCAATTTAGGCCAGTATTCCCTGATTATGATGATAATAATTTCCCTGAATTTGGGAAAAATTTTGTTTGCACCGACCCAAATAAATGTGAAGATTTTTTGCTTGAATCTAAATTATTTGATTCAGAACTCCAAGAAAAATTCTATAAGAAAGTAAAAGCATTAAAAATAGAAAACTTTGACGAATTTAAATCAAAACTGGTTCCTTCTGTCTTAGATTTTATGAAAAAAGAAAAGAAAAATATATATCCAACGGCTGAAGAAACTGAAAATTATCCTAATCTGCCTACCATACAGACAGTTAGAAATACAGTAAATTATTGGATAGATATGGGCTTTTTATATGGTAAAAAAGGCGATTATAACACGTCTTTACTGATTTATCATGGTATTTTTTATTTAAGCAGAGAATTAATGACTTCCTTTGCACGTAGCGGTGAATTTATTATTAAAATGCATTCTGGAAATTATAATAAACATGCTTCTACAGCAATTCTATTATGGGCAAGCCGTCCACATCCAGAATGTCAGGAATTAAGCAAAAGCGTTGCAAAAGACATTCTAAAATTAGTTGAAGCTGATTATCCTTTAAGTAGAAATCTTGAATATAATAAATCTAAAGTAGACAATATAATAAAACACTTTTCCAAAAAAACTTCATTAGTAGGGGAAGGGGCAATAAATACAAGCTATTATAAAGATGAAATTGATTTATATATTAATGAACCTCTGAAACTAGAAGCTAAGCCATTCAAAGAAGTTAGAAAAGATTATTATTATTATGCTAATAAAATTAAAGCAGCAAATTCTCCCAGTGGTTTTGTAAAATATATACCTTATTTTTGTCTTAATCCTCAAAGAGTAATAGTCCATTATATTGTTTTTAATTGTCAGCACTATCCAAATATTACTAGTTTAAAACTCTATATTGAAGAGTCATTAGGTTATATGGAATTTGCAGCTATTGCTTTATTGATAAATTCTTATTACTGTCAAAAGGGTAATTTGCCACAATCTATGGATGAATTAGAAAAATGGTTTGGGCAAAAGCTTCCTGTCAATCGTTTTGATTATGAGCCTTATGTTATAGATAAAAATGGAAAGCATCTTTTAACTTTTAAGCATGTTGACAAATCATATGAAATTAAAGATTTTGAATTGAATTTTGATTTTTCTATGAAATGAAGCTTTTAGAACTGCTGTATAACAACGAAAACAGATATATTGATGAAATAGACAGGCTGGAAAAGAATCCTGAAGAAGTAAGTTTCATAGAAGCTAGTAATAGCTGTGGCTGGGTTTGCTTACAGGCTTCCGATAATAGCTTTGACTGGAACATTGCTCGACTTGTGGGAGATTGGCAGATTGCGAAAAGTGTCATCGGCAATATTCCATTTAAAGAATATGTTCTCTTAGTCGACGAAGGTGTTGATTTAAGCGATTATTCAGATTATAAAGCTGAAGGAAGTATATTATATTTTGAAAATGTTGTTTCAGCCGATGCTGATTATGATGAAATCGAGGCTAACAGCTATTTGAATTGCTCTGAGGTAGGTTTGCCAAAGCAAAGTATAAGAGCAAAAGCTTCAGCTTTAAACAGCCGCATTGATGATTTATATCTTGTTATGAAAAATGGAATATGTGGCTATATTAAAGTGATTAAAAGCACTTGGCACTTTGCAGAGGTTGCTATTGAAATAAATGCAGAATACCGAGGGCAGGGTTTTGGAACAGCTTTAATGGAATTAATGCTTAGACAGTTTAATCTAAAGGGGTTGAAGATGAGTTATGTGGTTGAAAAAGATAATACCCCTTCGGTTAAGCTTGCTGAAAATTTTTTGAGTAGAAGATTTGTTTTGAATAAATATCTTTATGCTAAATAAAAATCCTGGATTAGTTTTGAATTTAGCATGAATCCAGGATTCTTAAATTGTTTTTAATGTTTGCTACTAGGCTTTATATTCCTCATTAGCTAATATTTCTCGAATTTTAGCGTCATTACCCCAAACTGCTTTTGAATCATATTCTCTGTCGGGGAAAGCACCATATTTAAGATGAATCTTATAGTTGTTTTCTTTTATAAAACGTTCGACTCGATCTGCAAGCTTTTCCGGTCTGCCTGAGCATATGTTTATTATGCCATTTATTTTTGACTGACCAACAGCAGCAGCAACCTGCTGGCAGAAGTCTTCATAATTTAGGAAATCATATTGATTTTGCCCCATAGTGAATGGGAACTCAGTTTTTCCTTCTTTTTCTGCTGCAGTAATCTTTGAGAAAATAGAGTTTCCGAAGCCGGAATTGCCAACGATATAATAACCACGAAGCCACTTCCATTCAGCATTATATTGTTTTGCAATCATTTGAAGATAATCTCTGAGAGCGTTTTTGGCTATGCCATAGCAGGTTTGTGGGTGACAAGGAGTTGTTTCATTAATACTTCCTTCAAAAAAGCCTATTTCATGCATTGTTCCCATGACTGCTACCTTTTTCAGACCACAACTCAGCATCTTTTGCAAAAACTGACAATGCTTAGCCAGATCATTAAAATGTGCATCAGAGTTATGTACAAAACCATCACGCCAAGCAAGATGCAATAAGCAATCAGGTTCGCCGAATTCTTCATAGGGATTTAGGGTTTCAAACATATTGCAGACGATTCTTTCTGCTCTTGAATCAATATTTTTATCAGAAAAATCACAAGCTATAACTTTGTGACCGTTGTCTAATATTGCTTTAACAATCCCTTGACCAAGATAACCATTGGCACCAGTGACTAATATTTTCATCTTATGCTCCATATGTTAATTACATAATTAATTTAGCGTATTATTTTAGCATAGTTTATATGTTAATTCCAAATAATGATATTTAAATTAGCTTTTATAAAACTTTTACTAAATTTTTTTTAAATAAAAATTTTACAGTTGACTAAATAATACAAGGATTTTAATATAAAAATGTTGGATATATAAATCCCGACAAATAAAGGAATGAGTGAGGAATAAATATGAAGGCAGTTATCATGGCAGGTGGTTTTGGTACCCGTCTGCGCCCAATTACTTGTAACATCCCCAAGCCAATGGCTCCTGTAGCAAATGTTCCAATGATGGAACACATCATCAATTTGCTTAAGCAGTATGATTTTAAGCGCATTTGCTCAATTCTTTACTTCCAGCCAGAAGTAATTACCAACTATTTTGGTGATGGCAAGAAGTTCGATATCGAAATGGAATATCAGATGGCGGCCGCTGATTATGGTACAGCTGGCAGCGTTAAAAATACTGAATCCAAGCTTAAAGACGAACCTTTTATTATCATTTACGGCGACGTTTTAACAGATTTTGATTTGTCAGAAGCTATTAAATTCCATCAGGAAAAGAAAGCTATGGCAACCATGGTTCTCACAAGAGTCGCTAATCCTCTTGAATACGGTGTTGTAATAACTGGTGAAGATGGAAAGATTATTCGTTTCCTTGAAAAGCCAAGCTGGGGCGAAGTATTCTCAGATACAATCAACACTGGTATTTACATTCTTGAACCTGAAATCTTCAAATACATTCCAGAAAAGACAGAATTCGACTTCAGTAAGAATCTTTTCCCATTAATGCTTAAAGAAGGCTTACCTCTCTATGGTTATATTGCTGACGGTTATTGGAAAGATATAGGCAGCCTTGATGAATATATTCTAGCTCATCAGAATGTTCTTAATGGCGATGTACGTGTTCAGCTTCCTGGTGAACGCTTAAATATCGTTGGTAGAGATGTTTATGTCGGTAAGAACATCAAGATGAAACAGAACAAGGTTAAACTTAAAGGCGGCGTTGTAATAGGCAATAACTGCGTTATTGAAGATGGCTGCGAATTAGAAAACTGCGTAATCGGTGATGATTCTGTAGTACACAAAGGTGCACGCTTAAAAGGCACTACAGTTTGGTCTAATGTAGAAATCGGCGAAAGAGCTGAACTTGGAAAAGCTGTTATCGGTAGTAGAAGCCGAATTGAAGAAGGTGCCGAAGTTGAAAGCGGTGCAATAATCAGTGAAGATTGTATTATTGGCAAAAACGCTGTAGTTCGCGAAAACGTTAAGATATGGCCGAAAAAGGAAGTTGAAGAAGGTTCAACTGTTCTTTACAGCTTGATTTACAACGATAAATGGAGCAAAAACCTCTTTACAGATTTCGCTATCTCTGGTCTTGCAAATATTGAAATTACTCCAGAAATGGCTTGTAAACTTGGTGCAGCTTATGGTTCAAGCCTTAAGAAAGGTTCGAGCATAATCGTTTCTCGTGATGCTACAAAAGTAAGCAGAATGATTAACCGTTCAATTATCTGCGGTCTTACTTCTGCAGGTATCAATGTTGCAGACTTAAGAGCTACTCCAGAACCTGTTGCCAGATACAAACCAAATGCATTCTTGAGAGACGGCGGTGTTCACGTAAAGATGGCTGATGATAATCCAAATCAGCTTGAAATAAAGATTTTCGATCAGCAGGGTCGTGATATTTCTACAGCTACCAAGAAGTCTATTGAACGTTTGTTCAATCGTGAAGACTTTGTTAGAGCCAATGTTGTAGAAGTTGGCGAAATCACTTATCCTCCAAGAGTTCCAGAAAACTACTGCGAAGAACTTCTTAAGAGCATTGATGTCAAAGCAATCAAAGAACGCAAGTTAAGAATAGTTCTTGATTTTGCATTCAGCGAAGCAAGTGGCGTATTCAACTCTTTCCTTGGTAAGCTTGGTTGCGAAGTAATTACTCTCAACGCTTATCATGATGAAGATAAGATTTGGGATCTTTCTCAGGAAAAATCTCGCGAAACAGTTACTACAATGGTTCAGTCATTGAATGCTGACCTTGGCGTTATTATGGGTAATGGCTCTGAAAACATTACTATGATTGATAACAAAGGCCGTGTAATTCAGGGCCAGAAAGCAATGCTTACCTGGGCTAAGATGATTTTCGATCTGAAGCCAGGTGCAACTGTAGCTGTTCCTGTTTCTGCAACTCATCAGCTCGAAAAGCTAGCTGCAAAATCAAAGAGCAAGATTATTCGCACTAAGACTAGTGTTAGAGCATTGAATGATGCAGCTCTCAACAAAGATATCGAAATCTGCTTGGATGAAAAGGGCGGAACAATATTCTCCAGCTTCCAGGCTGCATTTGACGGTATTTATGCAACAGTTAAATTATTAGAAGCTATTGCCAAACTCAACAAATCATTGGCAGATATAGTTGATTCTGTTCCTGAATTCTATACTCGCACTCAGAGACTTCCATGTCCATGGGAAGCCAAGGGCAAGGTTATGAGATATGCTATGGAATTTGCCAAAGACAAAGAAACTCAGCTTATCGACGGCGTTAAGATTCTGATGGGCAAGGGGGATTGGGTTCTCGTTCTTCCTGACCCAGATAAGCCATTCGTTAATCTGACTGTAGAAAGCTCTTCAGCAAAAGCTTCCGATGAATTGCTCAAGATGATTACAGAAAAAGTCAACAAATGGAAAACTGCTGACTAAGCTGAAAACTGAAAGATAGAAAAAAAAAGACGCTTGCATTAGCTAGCGTCTTTTTTTTATCAGAATAAGAATTTCATAATAATTGCTACTAGAGCGATGCCCCATAATATTGCGCCAAAAGTAAAAAATAAAATTGTAGCTTTAGCTATAACATTTAATTCTGTCCAACCAATTCTTGATAAAAATGAATCGTTAGAACTTGTAGAAGATTGGGAAACAGAGCTAGATGTTTGTGTGGAAGAGTTATTTTCTTTTGTATTAGTAGCTTTTTTGATATTTTTATAAAATCCACTAGCTTTAACATTAGTAGTTGGTTGAGGTGTTGCTTTTTCTTGCGTATTAGGTGATTCTTCTGACTTAATTCTTTCCTCGTATTTCTGTTGAGCTTCAATTACTAATTCTTTAGGCCATGGACTACCACCTAATGCTAAAGAAACTTTTTCACTCACCATTTCTATGATTTTTTCTCTTTGAGCTCTTAATAGAGTTTTTGATGTTTTATGTGCATAATATAAATCGTTAACCAGTTCTCGGTCTGGGTTTGCTGCAAATACTAAGCCTATTTTTTCAAGAAGGTCTTCAGATGTTTCTTTGGAAAAAGATAATAAATAGGCTTCTCTAACCAAATTAAAATCAACAAGCATAGCTGTAGTTATTCCGATAGTTCTTTGTTTTACGTTTAATGATTTTAAAAGACTTAAAACCATATTTATAACACTTTCACTATCTATTGATTGGAAGGCTCTTGTAGCGGTTAGTCTTACCTTTGGATTCTTATCCTGTAAAAGCTGTGGAAGGTATATACAAAGATATTCCGGGTCTAGTTTTTCAAGAACTTTTATAGCTGCACGAACTACTTCTGGCTTATCTTTTGTAATAAATGGTTTTACATAATTAACATCTTCTTCAGTTCCGTATTTTCTTAAGAGTCGAAGTATTCTAACAGTTTCTAAATCTGAGGTTCCATTAAGTAAAGTATCTATAATCAGTTGATGATTTTCTATAAAATAACTTTTACTTTCATTAGCGATATTACTAGAATTGTAATTCGCATTTGTTGCGTATAATTGTTCTATAGCAGCCGATTCTTTTTGTGTTGAATGTTGTTGAATTAGAGGCTGTAAAATTGAACGCAGACTTCCAGTATCTAACTTTTTTAAAGCTTCTAGGGCTGCAGCGATAACAGTTGGGTTAGGGTGTCTTGTTAATTCTAATAAATCATCTAAATCTTGGCTGTTGCCATGCTTTTTATAAAAATAGCAGAAGCAGGGAAGTATTTCTGTTGGGAAATTTTTCCAGTTAGCAGATTTAAAAAAGTCAGATGCCATGAAAGCTTCGGCTTTATCAATAGAAGTTATTGCCAAAGCCAAATCGTCTAATCTGTCGGGGGAGCGAAGTAGCTTGTCTAAACCAGCTAAAGAAATCTTGAAAGCTGCTCCTTTAAGCTTGAAAGCAGCTAATCTGAATGATTTCTTCAGCAAAAAAGCAAGGACAGGATCCTTTTGGATTGTCATCGCTTTTTTTATAATGAGAGCAGACTCTCTCGTAGGAGTAATTGAATCCAAATATTCTAATGTATTTAGAAAAATAGTTGGATTATTAATTAAATTAGGAGAGAGCAGTTCTTGTATATTGTACTTCGCGTTTTGGTTACCCACTTTTTAGAAGCCTATAGCACCGCCAAATACTAGATTGGGGTCATCACCTGTGATATTCATACCGATACATTCAAGCTGGAAATTATCATTTCCAAATCTTACACCAACATGGGCTCTATGTCTATCAGGGTTGCTCTGGTAAGCTTCAAAATCTCTATAGTTTGCTACTTTGAATTCACCGAACAGAGCCATGCTTGAAGCTACTTGATATTCTACACCAAATCCGCCATAAACAATATTTTTCTTATCAATTTCGATAGAATCAACATTATTTAACCATATTGTCTGCTTTTTGGTGAATGAAGTGCCTATATTTACATAACCGCTTAATCTATCAGTTATTTCTTCGGAAAAAGAGAAATAGATATTTCTCATATGTTCAAGCTGTTCAATATCAAGATTGTTCATGTCTTCTGATGACATTGGAGCAAAGTTGAAGCCGAAGCAGTAGTTTTTCCCTTCATTACCGGCTGTATATTTCATGCCGAAACTAGTTACGTTGTCGTCGGATTCAATTTCTTTTATATGCGCATCATTTGTTCTTTTATAATGAAGATTGGTTGCGGAAAGTTCAAATTCAGGTTTGGGATTATAACGTAGAGCAATAATGCTTTCGTCTTTTGTATTTTTTATTTTCCCGGCATTGGAATTCATTTTATAGTCAGAGCTTGAGCCTTTGCCTGAAATGATGAACTTGGTTTTTTCATTGTAATCTGGGGTCGGTATTGTGACTAAACCTGAAGTGCCGCTCATTGTTGAACCAAGATGGTATTCCGGTAATGCATCATTTGATTCATTTGTATATACATCTTGATGTCTTGCGAAATTTAAGTCTTCATCTTCTGGAATTGCTTCGAGAACTTGGGCTTCTGCCAAGAGGGGGAGGAACAAGGCAGCACCCATAATTAATCCGATTTTTGTAAGATTTTTCATAGCTTTTTCCTTAGTTGCCTTGTTCGTAGTTAGTCCAGTATGTAGTCTGGTTGTCTAAAACTTGGAATGGTTGAGTTATCTTTTTCATTCCAACAGTATCTGTTGCTAATTGTGTCCAGAGGAATTCAGGATAAACTTGGGAACGCTGTTCAGTTTCAGGAATTGCTGTTCCTTCCCCGATATAAATTTGATAATAACCTGGTTCAATATGAGTAAGCTTAAAAGAGCCTTTTAAACCAGTATTATCAGTTCCTTTTGATGTTCTAGTAGTTAAAATGTAATCTTTATCTACATCAAACCAAGTTTCTGTTTTATTTGTCATAGCGTCATTATTTTTTTGAGTTCTTTGTATTAATCGATAAAGTCTGACAATTAAATCGCCTACGCCATCTTTAGTATTTAAATCTACATATCTTCCAGTAATAGACCCATAACCATCTTTAGTGTCTTCAACCATAGTTATATTGATTGGATTTTCTACGTCTTCATTAAAATCAATACTTGTTGTTAGAGTTTCAAAACCTTCTTTTGTTATTTCAACGTTGCTTAAACCCTTAGTTATTTTTGATATTGATACTTCTCCATTTATATTGGAAGTACCTTTATTTTCACCGTTAATCTTTAAGGTAGCAAGTTCTAATGAAGCACCTGTATATGCAGAAGAAATTTTAAATACAATATTAGATATGGTTTCAGCTTGATTTACAACGTTTACATTTATTACTATATCAGAAGGGCTAACAGTTCCTTTATTGTCTATTCCAATTGGGTAAACTGTTAATTCCTCACTATTAGGTTCACCTACCCTGATAAAATAATTTTTCCCGTTTGAACCAGTTGGAACATTAAATAAATTGAAACTGCCGTCACCAAGAACTAGAGTCTTTAAATTAGGAATTTCTTGTGTTGCTTCAGGGTCAGAACAAAGAACAATTGGTGTATTTGCAGCAGTAGAGTTATCAGATCGTTTAACAATTCCTTTAATTGTAGCGGATACTTCTTGATTTGTATTAGTGTTTGATTCTGCTTTTAAATATATAATATAATTATCAAAAGCAAAACCATTGCTTACAAAACATTTATTTGTTGGTTGTTCAACATCATAATTTTCTTTTGTGATGTTTACGCTATAAGTGCCGTTGTCAAGTCCGCTAAAAGTAAAGCTACCATCTGAGGCTGATAGTTCACCTTTAACAAAATGTTTGTTATCATTTGAATCATAATAGTTTAACTGAACATAAATGTTTGCCATAGGTTCATTGGTAGATGAATCCATAACTAAGCCGCTGATTTTATTAGCAGAATGTGAAGAATCAATATTTCCCATCAGTGCCGAAACAGGCGAAGAGTCGGTTCCCTCAGAACAACCTAGAAGGAAACAACCAAGTATTGCGAAATAAAGCACTGTCAAGAAGATCAGCTTTCTGTCGCGATTCATATACAATTCCCCCAAAACGTAAAAATATTTGTTTTCGTATCGGCAACCTTCTAAATATGTTTAACGAAAAAAGTGCCTAAAAGGCACTTTTTCGTTAAATATATTAAGATAGTTAGTAAGTTAGGGTTTAATCTTTATTCAACTAATACACCTTTTTCATAAAGATATTCTGGAGCAATATCAATTTCATCATTCCAAACTACAGTATCTCCACCAACCGTAGCTTTTTTAAATAATTCTTCATTGTCTTTTAGTTCTTTATAATAAACTTGGTCTAACAATGGCTTAAAGTCAAAAAGTTTTTTCTCTCCAGTTACAAAAGTAATTAGAAGTTTGTAATCGTCTTTTGCCTCTACTTCTTTAACTTCCCATTCAGGAACACCCGCCGAGTAAACATAATCATTAAATCTTTCATCAAAATAAACTTCCATAATCCAAAAGTTTTATATGGGCTTACTAGCTTCATAGACATATTCGGGGGCAATATCTATTTCATCGCTCCAAACTACAGAACGACCACTAATATGTGCTTTCTTAAAAAAATCTATATTTTTCAATGGTTCAAAAAAAGAATCTGCTAACAAAGGTTTGCAATCAAAAACCTTAGTTTCACCAGTAATAAAAGTAATTAACAAAGTATAGTCATCGTTTGCTATTACTTTGTTAACAAACCAATTAGGACGTTTATTTATACTCATCGTAATAATTCCTTTTATTATTTCAAAGGGTCAATTTTATACAATGGCTCTTTATTCATTGCTAATTTCCAATTTGCTTCAAGCTCTTCTTTATGTAACTCAATCCACGCCAGAACAAGCCGAGTTTGTCTAGTTGGTAAATCACCTTCTAGAATATTACCATCAAAGTCAAAAACAGCTTCATCGTTTTGATATTCTGCGTGAATATGTGGAGGATTATGTTCCCCTCTAACATTCATTCTAATTAAGATACCTTGAAACATAGATATAGTAGGCATTTGTCTTTTTCTACATTTATAATCTTTTATTAATTATAACAAAAAATAGACTTAAATGAACAACAAAAACAACATTATAAATCAAATGGGAAATAAAGATGTTCCTCCAGAGCTTGAAAAAAGCTGTGTGGCGGCAGACCTTCTAAAATTTTCTCATTATCTCTTTTACTCTTATCTCTGCTTTCTAAATTGAAGTCTTGCTTTTGCTATCCTCTGACAATTATCTGAGTGAAGTTTTCGTTATTTTAAATGGTTTTCAGTAGAACAACTTGATTAATTCTGTAGATTTATTATAATAGAGAACGAAAAACAAACCAATAAAAGGGAATAAACATTATGCCTTGTATAAGACCTATCTCGAATTTAAAAAATTATAAAGAAATACTAAAAGAAGTTGATTCAAACAAACGTGTTTATCTTACCAAAAATGGGTTAGGTGCTTATGCAATTATGAGCGTAGAAGAAGCTGATGAACTAGATAAGATAAAATCAATGTTTGGTTTAATTTCTGATTTAAAAATGGCTGATGAAGAAGCGAATAAAAAAGGCTGGATAAAAGCTGATGATTTAGAAAAAGACTTAGGTATATACGATTGAAAATCTATCTAAAACAATTGTAGAAGTTAAATAATTCGTTAAATTTATTATTCTTAGTGGAGATATTAATTGTTCTAAAGCCCCTCTTTGAGGAGGGGGGTCTGCCAAAGGCAGACAGGGTGGTGACCTAACCATAGTAAATTCTAGTTCTTTGGAAAATATATACGCATACGCTAAACAAAGTTAACACTAGCTCGGTCACCCTCTCTTTAATTCTCTCCCTCAAGGGAGAGCTTTAAGAAAACCTCATCTAATGAAAAAGTAACTAATTGGCAATCTTTTATATCAATGACGTTAAAATGAGTAGATTAAATTTTAAAATAGAAGCAACAAGCAGTGGAACCGCAGCTAGAGCAGGGCGGTTTACGACATTACACTCAGAAGTGAAAACTCCTGTATTTATGCCCGTCGGCACAAGAGCCACCGTAAAGGGCCAGACCATTGAAAGCCTGAAAGAAAACGGTGCTCAATGCCTTTTAGCAAATACTTATCATTTGTTTTTACGCCCTGGAGCTGAAGTATTCCGAAAATTCGGTGGAATTCATAATTTCATGAAATGGGACGGCTCAGTTCTGACTGACTCAGGCGGGTTTCAGATTTTTTCTCTTCACAAAGACAGAAAAATGAATGAAGAAGGGGCTGAATTTAAGAGCTATCTTGACGGTCAGATCTTTTTGCTCACACCAGAATTGAGTATAGAAACTCAGAAAGCTATCGGCAGCGATATAATGATGGTTCTAGACCAGTGTATTCCTTCGACTGCCAGCTACGAAGAAGCAAAAGCTGCTATGGAACTTACTCACAGATGGGCTCTTAGAAGTCTTGCAGCAAGAGGCGATTCAAAGCAGTCTATGTTCGGAATAGTTCAGGGTGCTTGTTTTGAAGATTTAAGAAAGCAAAGTGCTGCATTTTTGACTCAACAGCCTTTCGATGGTTTTGCAATCGGCGGTTTGGCAGTAGGTGAAACCCCTGAAAAATGCTGGGAGTTTACTGGAATTGCAGCAGCCTGTCTTCCGAAAGAACTTCCAAGATACCTAATGGGAGTAGGGACCCCAATAGATATACTTGAAGCTGTAAACTGCGGCGTTGATATGTTTGACTGCATAATGCCGTCACAGTTAGGGCATCGAGGAACAGTCTATACCTCTCAGGGCAAAATGCAGCTTAGAAGAACTGTTTATAAGTTCTCTGAAGAAGTATTAGATCCTAAATGCGACTGCTATACTTGCAGAAGCTATTCCAGAGCCTATTTGCATCATTTGATTAAATCTGGCGAACCTCTGGGCTGGTTCTTGCTTACAACTCATAATCTGGCTTTCTATCATCGTTTGATGCGTGAAATGAGACAGGCTATATTTGAAAATAAGTTTGTTGAATACTACAACGCAAAAAGGCCATTACTGTTGATTTCGGATGAAGATAATCCTCCTGTTCCACCAAGAAGAAATGTTGTAAGAGTTCATCGGCTTGGAGACTATGAAATTCATCATAGCAAGGAAGGATTTGCAAGCATAAAACAAATTAGTTCCGGCGAAATAATGCACTCTGTTAATAAACCTGAAGAAGAAGCTAATCGGCTTTATATAGAGCAGTCTGATTTGACAAATAAATTGGTGAAAGATGATGTGAAGGATGGGATTGCTAGCAATGACGGCCCTAAAATTGTGGTATGGGATGTAGGGTTGGGAGCAGCTCATAATGCTATGGCAGCAATTAGATGCTTTGAAAATGTATTGAAAGAAAATGGCCCTGAAAAGCTTAATAAGCTGAAAATAATCAGCTTTGAATGCAACTTAGACCCGCTTAAGCTTGCCTGCAAACATAATAAAGAGTTCCCACACCTTCATCACTCTGCGCCTTTTAAGCTTTTAAAAGAAGGTAAGTGGTGTGATTCAACAGGTCTATTAGAATGGAAACTGGTTGAAGGCGACTATTTGAAGCTTTTTGAAAAAGAAGAAAAACCTGATATTATTTTCTTTGACCCGTTCTCGCCGAAAACTGACTGTGATTGCTGGAGCCTAGATTCTTTCAGAAGGTTATTTGAGTATTGTAAAGGTAAGAGTTTTGAACTTTATACTTACACTACTTCAACTAAGATAAGAGCTACAATGCTTGTATCGGGAATGTGGGTTGCAAAGGGTGCTGCAACAGGCCCTAAAGAATCTACTACAATTGCTTTTTCTGACAGAGAAACTGCTTTAAAACATAAATCAGCTAAGGATTTGCTGCCTAAAGAATGGTTGGATAGATGGCATCGCTCGCAGGCGCAGTTCCCAGATAGCTTATCTGAAGACGAAAAATCAGAGTTTGCTGTGAAAATCGAAAACCATAAGCAGTTTTGGGAGTATTAATTATCATGAAATCATGTTTTATAACATCAGTCATAATTTTTATTGTTGGTTCCCTTTGTCTATTGTTAGCTGATTGGGGTAGTTTTTCAATTAGTGTAAACGGATCTAATTTTATTGATTTAGTATGTTTAGCTATTTTTATTTTTATAGTTTGTTTTATTTGTACTTTTAAACATTGGAATAAAGCAGCAAGAAAAAATATTATAACCTGTATTGTAGTTTACTGTTGTTTAAACGTTTTTATAGTATGGTCCAATTTCGGCATTATGTGTATAAGAAGAGATAGAGAAGGAGCGAGACGGAAAGTTTGTTGGTCGAATATACGAATAATATCTGGTGCTGTAGAAATGTATAATATGGATAATAGTGTAATGATGGAAAATCTGGATCTCAAGAAATTGTATAATGATGGTTATATTAAGGAAGAGTTTACTTTCCCTTCTGATAACTGCTATTATACTAGTATAGATAATTTAACTGGTAATGGATTTGTTTGTTGTTCTGAACATTTTAGCCCAAATACCGAATTGGGTTATAGCGGGTATAGTATTCTATATGATAATCTGAATAAAGATAATTATAAAAATTATCTTGGTAAATATTGTGATATTACTTTTGAAGAGTTTAAAGAACTTCGTGATAAATTTTTTAAAGAGAAGGAAAAAATTAGTCAAAGTAATAATTTTAATGAACAAAAGAATTATGTTATTGAGCAAAATAAAATAATAAGAGCTAATAAGCCATTTCTTGAACGAGCAAGACTTCATTTTAAAGAGAACAAATCTACATATATAAATATCTTTTATCCCTTTATTGTATTGTTTTTCCCTTATTTGCTACATCCTCTTATATAAGGTTTATGATTCTTTCTATAATAAAGAAGAACTGCCGCCATGAATGGCGGCAGTTCTTCTTTAAAAGTTAATCCTTTAATTCAACTCATATTGAACTGAAATCTTTACCCAAGTTTCTTGTGGCGTACCATTATTAAGAACAGGAGTGAATACCCATCGTCTAAGTGCCTGTGCACCATTGATAGCAAGCTTTGGGTCTACTGTTGAACTCATAGTTACAACATCTCCGACCGTTCCGCTTGGCTGAATCAAAACTCTATAAACTGCACTTCCATGAACGCCTTGTTTCCTAGCCCAGTCAGGATAATCTGGCTGAACTTTAGTTATGATAGTAGGAGCAACAAAGTTTTCGTTATTTCCGCCAAAGGCTTCAATTGAACCAACTTCGAAAAGTCCGTTGCCTTTGCTTCCGCTAGCTGAACCGATAGTTGGTGATGAAACATCATCTGGTGAAGCAAACATCATAGAATCATCAAGCATTGAATCTGGGATCAGCATAGAATCTTCGGAAAGTGTATTTGGCTTCCCTGCTGAATCTAAGACAGGATTAGGCTGTCCAAGACCAGTGCTCAAGTCGCTAACGTCTTCAAATAAAGGAGCATTATGAGTTGGCTTTACTGGAGCATTATCATTAGTAGGCATACTAATTACTGAAGGCAGATTTGTCTGAGCTGGCTTGACTGCTACTACTGGAACTGCTGCCTTAGCTGTTTCTACTACTGCTTTTTTTACAGGTTCTTTTGCCTTAGCTTTAGCCGTTACAGTTGGAGCCTTTTTAACATTAGGTTTAGCTGTAGGTTTTTGAGCAGCTTTCTTAACTGGCTTAGCACTTGCTTTTGGAGTAGGTGCCTTAGCCGGAGCGGCAGTTTTGGGTTTCACCACTTTGTTGGTTTTCCCTTCAGCTTTCTTGCTTCCGGTATCTTTCTTTATATCTGCTATTGCACCAGCTTTTGGCTTATCAATTTGTGCTACCAGAGTGACTGGCATTACTTCAGGTTTTTTCTGAGGTATGGTTTTAAAGCACATTAATATTGAAATAGAAAAGAGTATCAGAAGATGAATGATTATAGAAAGCTCATATTCATTCATTTCTTTTGCTTCAGTTTTTGCAATACTTAGTTTTCTCATTATTTTTCTGGTTTTGTGGCAAGGCCAACGTTTATGGCACCTGAAATTCTAATTTGGTCGAGAACTTTAATAACATTTCCATAATTAGTGCCTTCATCAGCTTCAACCATTACTGGTCTATCTGGGGAAGAGGCAACCCATTTCTTTATCTGTTCATCAAGTTCTTTAACATCGACAGCTTTACCAGCTATAAATACATTACCAGTCTTGGTTACCTGAACAGTCATATTATCTTTTTCCATTGAAACTGATGCTGATGCTTTAGGAACATTAACTGGCAGTTTCTTTTCATTAGCAGCAAAAGAGCTGGTTATCATGAAGAAGAAAACGAGCAAAAGAACAACGTCTATAAGATTAGTTACAACAATCTGAGGTTGTGTTTTTTTCCTTTTAGGCAGCAGCTTCTTCAAGATTCCCCTCCAAAGCATTTACTTGGTTTGCAAGGTCTAATGAATGAGTTTCTACCTGTTCGATAAAATCATTGCTTTTGGCTTCACACCAGTTGTGAGCAACAAGTGCGGGAATACCTACTAAAAGACCAGCTGCTGTAGTATAGAGGGCTTCTGAAATACCTCCTGCAAGAGCAGTTGGGTCGCCTATTCCTACATTAGAAATAACACTAAAAGCTGAAATCATACCGGTTACTGTTCCAGTAAGACCAAGAAGAGGAGTGACAGAAGCTATTGTAGAAAGTTTGCTAACATGACGGTCGTATTTTTTTACCTGAATCATTGCTTCATGACGCATTACATCAAGTAGATCTTCTTTTTTATAATCTAGATGGTCTATTCCTGCGGCGATTACATTGGCTAAGGGTGAAGCGTCTTCGCGGCAAATTCTCATTGCATCAGTAAAGTGATGAGTATTGATTGCAGCTCTAACTCTTTTCATCAGGTTATTGCCGTTAACATTGTTTCTGGAATAGAATCTTATTCTTTCTATAAGTATTGCTAGGGCGACTACAGAACAGAACATGATTAAATACATGACTGGTCCGCCGTTTACAAAAATATCTACTATAAAGAATTGTTTCATAATGCCTCCTGAAACATATTTATATTTTTTTCTTATCATCATTATCGGCATAAAAATACTTAGTAATTAGGGGTGGAATAGTCTGTACATATAAGCTTTGAAATATTTTTCTTTGAATAATTGGGTTTTGAATATATACTTACTTCTTACTAGAAATTTAAAAGGATAATTTTTATGAAAAATCGTTTTTATTTATTTTTGTTTATGCTATTAGGTATAAATTCTTCTCTTTTTGCGTTTAGTAATAGCTACTTTTCTGTTTCAGATAAAGGTTGGACAGTACATAAGAAATCCGATAAAGTTATATCCTTCGTTTTAAAAGATTATACTCCTGATGAAGAAGATGTAACAGGTATTACGCCTACTATTAATATAAACATCGAAGAAGATCCTGAAAAACACTACGTTGCAAAATTTGATAATAAAGAATTAAAGACTTTTAGCGATACATTAAAGACCCATGCTTTTAAAGATTATTTGGAAGAAGCTAAAAGAGGTTCTAGGCAGTATTTGGAACAAGCTTATAAAAATGCACCTAGGAAACAAATAGACGAAATAATCGATAAATTATATGAAGAATCCGGAGTCACATCAGAATCAATTGGAAAAGTAGGAGATTCTAAAGCATATAAAATTGATTTTAATATATCTAAAATGAAGTTTAGACGTTTTTTGGTTGTTTCTTTAAATAGACTTACAATTATTGAATTCTCTTTCCCTGATACTGTAGATATAGAATCTTTGAAAGAATATAAAGATTTTGTTTCAAGTTTTAAAAATAACGACAGTGCTCCAACACAGTTAAATGCATATATATATGGGTCTGTAGGCAAGAATCTTCTTAGATTACTATTCGTTACTGCTTTAGCAGCAGGGGTTGGAATTTATAAAAAGATAAAAGGTGTTGCTTGATTATATTTATCTTTAATAAATAAAAAAAAGAACTTACAATTGTGTAAGTTCTTTTTTTTATTCTATGCTTTATTAGAAGTGCATTTCTATACCGCCAAGGGTGACTCTACCTTCTTCAGAAACATCATGTCTGATTTTTTTAGCTTCATCGTAAAGGTCTTTAATCTTACAATATGCGCTAAAACGATCGTTAATTTTATATTTAACTACCAGGTCTGAACGTGTGTAATCACTTATTCCTACTAACCCGAGAGGACCTCCATTCGTTCCTACATAAGCTTTTCGACCTGATTCAGCTCTTCTAGTAAAATCTAGCATAAGTTTATTCTTAGTGTAATTAAGTCCGACATCAAGGATTCTCTTGGGTTCATATGACAATCTATTGCCATTTTCATCTTCTGGATTCTGTGAAGTAGCATGAATAGATAATGTAAAACCATCTTCAAATTTAAAATCGCCTCTGAGCGTTAACCCTTTGCGTTCAGCATCAGCATATCCAACTCTTGAACTGAGAATTCTGCGTCCGTCAAAATTATCTAAGTCGTAATATTCAATAGAATTGTCTTCTTTTTGAGAGAAGAGGTCAATACCAATACAGTCTCCATTATAGGTTCTATAGTCTACTGATGATTTTAAAGTCTTTTTCTTTGATGCTTTGAAATCAAGGTTTTTGGTGTCTACATATCTATTAGGCAGAAAAATTCGTTCTAAGTTGTCATTTCCTAAGTCTTCTTCGTAACCGAGAGAAATTTTCCAAATTGTGTTGGGTTGGTAATTAAAATTTAAATAAGGTGAAAGTTTGTCTTCCCCTTTTAATTTCATTGCTTTTAAGCCGATTCCACCAGTTGCTTTACAGGAAAGTTCTTTTTCGATTCCGCCTGCTGCAACGGTTTTAGTAATTTTTACATTATTACCATAATCAGAATCTAATTTTTCATTTCTTATATCAATAGATGCTTTTGCACTTGTCTTGTCGTCAATTCTATTTTTGTAGGTTCCACCGATTCTATAAGCATTTAAATCCTGTTTATCTTTGAAACCTACTTGATTTGACGTATCTCTGCCTAATGAGTCTATTGTTAAATAGCCTTTTACAAATGCTCCGTTCTCTAGTGTGGAGTCACTGTTTATCCAAATTCTTTTATTGTCATCGTCTATTTTGGCATTAGCATCTCGACCCTGTCTTATTGCCTGGTTTGTTCCTCTTAAAGCATGTTTTCTGTCTAAAATTTCAACTCCACCAGTTACTGTAGTAGTATCATCATTGGTAGAAGTTACTCTTGCTTTAAGACCAGTTCTTTCAGAGTCTACTGTAGATTTATAACCATCTTTGGAATGTCTCAAAATAACGAGGTCGGCACTATAATTATCGTTCTGGGTTTTCCCATTAACGATCATTTCACTGCTGCTACGATTACCAATACCAATGGCTGCAGAAAACTCATTCTTGTTTTCTCTGTGAATATTTTCTATTGTGGTTTTTTCTGAAACTGGTTGATATGATAATGATTCAATTTCAGGGGTTAAGTCAGGTAGAGGAATAGACTTGTCAGTCATGCCAAATGCTATTTCATTAGAACTTTGTAAAATCTTGCTGCTTTGATCATCTTTGCCAACAACTTGAACGTTCCCCATATCATAAGTATCAGCAGCATAAAGGGCTGAGCTTATTCCACAAGCTAGAGCCAAAGCTAAAATTTTCTTATAATGCATTCTGCATGCCTCCAAAATTTTTATCTTTTATTTTGAGTTATCGACCTTAAGTAATTTTTTGTTTAATTTTGATTGTATTCAGTTGTTAATGTTTGGGGTAAATTATTATATAAAAGTTGGTTCGTTAGGGTGAAAGATTAGGCTGTAATTTGATTTTCTTGTCTCTTTTAACTTGTCTGCTATGTACATAATTTTCAAAAAAAATATTGCCAAGTATACTGTTTAAAAGTTAAAATGATGTTTGCATTTATTTATAAATGTTTATTAATGTTTGTTTATATCAAACTGTGACAAACAAAGTGGAAGGAGCTCCAAATCTTGAAGTCCAGTAGATTTCTTTTTGTAATGGTGCTTTCGCTAACAGCTTTTTCTTTTGAAGCTTATGCGCAGTCAAATGATGAACTCTTAAAAGAAATAAGAGAAATCAAGAATTCCGTTAAGGAAAATACCCAAGCAGTTAAAGAACTTAACCAGCTTATTAAGAGCGGCAAGTTTGCCGTTGGAGGCGGAGGTTCAGCAGGACCAACTGAGGTTTCAGCAGAAAGTGTTGAAACGATGAGCCAGGCAGATAAAGATGCTTTGATTAAGTCTCTTAAATGGCAAACCAATGATAATATTACTGCTTTCGGAGATCCTAGAGCCAAAAAGGGTGGGGTTTTAAAATGCGTTGAAACTTCTTTCCCCCCAACTTTACGTATAACTGGTAAAAACTCAAATTCCTCTTTTAATAGTACTTTATCCGGTCTTTGTTATGAAACATTACTGGACTTAGATCCTATAAGCTATGATTATGCTCCAAATCTGGCTAAAAGATGGGCTGTTGCCGATGACAAACAGACTTTCTTTTTTGAAATAGATGAACGTGCTAAGTGGTCAGACGGTAAGCCAGTTTGCTCTAATGACGTTATTCAAACTTGGAAACTTTATACTGACCCTGATATCGAAGACCCGTTCTCTGTTGATTTTTATGGCAAATATGAATGCCCGGTTGCTGTAACAGATAGAATAGTAATGGTAAAATCAAAACAGCTTAACTGGCGTGCTTTTATGTCTATAGGCTGCGGCACTCAGATTCTTCCAGGTCATATCTTAGAAAAGATTGATGGTAAAAAGTATCTTGAAGAATATCAGTTCAAGATGATGGAAGGCAGTGGTCCTTACACTTATGAAAGCTCTAAAGTTAACGAAGAAGTAGTATTGGTTCGCCGTGATGATTGGTGGCAGAAAGATTTCCCCAAAAATAAAGGTTATTATAATTTCGACAAATTAGATTTCATATTTGTTACTGATGAAAACCTTAAAAATGAAAAATTCAAAAAAGGCGAATTAGACTGGATGATGGTTAATGTCGCCAGAGAATGGCATCAGGTCTTTGTTCCAGCTAAGATGACAGCTATCGCTAACGGTTGGATACAGCGCCGCAAGGTTTATACTCATAGACCAGTTGGTACTTCAGGCATTGCTTTTAATTTAAGAAAACCGCCTTTTGATGATATAAGAGTCCGCAAAGCTTTTGCTCATCTTTACAATCGTGAAAAGATGATGGATAAATTATTCTTTAATGAATATGAATTCTTGGATTCTCATTATCCGAACTCACCTTATGAAAATCCAAACAATCCAAAAATGCGCTTTGATCCAGATAAAGCCGTTGAACTTCTTGAAGAAGCCGGTTGGTTACAGGCAAACCGCGATTCAGATGGTTGGCTTGTTAAAGATGGAAAACGCTTTGAATTGAATCTTAATCTTACTGATAAGGGTTCTGAAAGAATCTATACTATTTTCCAGGAAGACTTAAAGGATGTTGGTATTAAACTCAACCTTAAGCTTGTTACCTGGGCAACAGATATTAAGGAAGTTGGCGAAAGAAACTTCTTGATTTCTTCCAGAGCTTATACTGGTTTGACTTTTCCGAATCCTGAAAGTTCATTACATTCTAAATTTGCTGATAAACCAGATAACAACAATATTTGGGGCTTCAAGAATGCTAGAGTTGATGAAATTTGTGATAAATACCCGCTTATGTTTGATGTAAATGATAGAATTGCTGCTATCAGAGAAATAGATGGCATTATCTGTAATGAACACCTTTATGCATTAGGTTGGTATGCTGCTCATACAAGACTTCTCTATTGGGATAAATTTGGTATGCCTGACTACGTTCTTGCTAAGACAAGTGATGACAGTTCTATTCTTTCTACCTGGTGGTATGACCCAGATAAAGACAAAGAATTGACTGAAGCTAAAAAGAACGGTAAAAAGCTTCCTGTTGGCTGGTATCCAGAAGACAAATTAGAAGAAGTTAAGAAAAAAATCGCAAAAGGTGAAATTGTTGAACCAGGTAAGGAAAACATTAAATGGTGGGACGAACATTATCCTAGAAATGGTGCAGAGGCAGTCAAATAATGTTTAGTTATTTTTTCAGAAGATTATTATTGATGATACCGACCTTTATCGGTATAACATTTTTGGTTTTTACAGTAACAAGATTTGTTCCTGGTGGACCTGTTGAACAAGCAGTTTTAAGATATCAGCAGGCCGCAGCCCAGGGCGGTGAAGGCGGCGGCGGAACAGCTTCAGGAATGGACGAAAACGGTCAGATTTCTGAAGAAATGATGCAACGCCTTAAAGAAATCTATGGCTTTGATAAACCTTTTTATCAGGCATATGGCATTTGGTTGTGGCGTGTTCTTCACTTTGATCTTGGTGTTTCTGATACTTATTCAAGACCAGTTTGGGATTTGATCAAAGAAAAATTCCCGATTTCTATTATATTCGGTTTAGCCGGTTTTATTCTTTCTTATTCGATTTGTATTCCATTAGGCGTTTGGAAAGCGGTAAAACATGGCTCTATATTTGATACCGCAAGTTCAGTTCTAGTCTTTATTGCTTATTCAATACCGGGTTGGACAGCAGGGGTTCTCTTGCTGATGATTTTCGGCGGCGGGTCTTATTTGAACTGGTTCCCCTTGGGCGGTTTCCAATCTGCTGCTATTGCTAAGGATTCATCTTTATATGCATATGTTCAAGATGCAGTTTATGTCAGAGATATCCCTTCAGATGTATTGGCAAAATATGAAGACCTTAAAGCTTTAAAGAGCAAAAGTGAATCCAGCCAGATAACTTCTGAACATCCAGCTTTCTCTTCTGTTCCTGCTGATAAGATTGTTAAAATGAATAATCCTTCTTACAAAGATTTAACTCTCTTAGGTAAAGCATTAGATATAGGATGGCATATGTTCCTGCCTGTATTCTGTTATGTTTTAGGTTCTTTTGCTTCTATGACTGTTCTTATGAAAAACTCACTGATGGAAAATCTAGGGCAGGATTACGTCAGAACAGCTTTTGCAAAAGGGTTATCAGAAAAAACTGTTATTTTTAAGCATACTTTAAGGAATTCGCTTATTCCGTTGGCTACAGGTTTAGGTCATATGCTTTCTATAATATTGGCGGGTTCTTTCCTTATAGAAAAAGTTTTTAATATAAATGGATTTGGATTATTAGGCTATAACTCATTGATTGCCCGTGATTACCCTGTAGTTCTTGGCTCTTTGGTTATTTCAACCATTCTGGGCTTATTGGGCAACATTATTTCTGACTTGTTATATTGTGTTATAGACCCGAGGATAAGATTCTCATGAACGAACATTACGAAAAATATAAGAAAATATACGATTGTTTGGCTGTTGTTGTTCTTTGGGCTATTCTTTATGCCCTTTGCCCAAGTTTTGACAAAACAGTTAATGCTAGTCATACGGCAGAAGGAATAACGACATTAGTTCTGGCAATAGTCCTTGTTATCTGGCTGATGCCACTCTTTGTAGCTGCTTTAAATGCTTTTGCAATGTTTTTTACCAGCCCTATTTTCAAAAGACGCTGGAGAAAATTCCAAAGCCTAAAACGCGGTTATTATTCTTTCATAATAGTTGTTTCTCTTTTTGTTTTATCTTTCTTTGCTGAATTCTTGATTAATGGAAATGCTATCTTTGTTAAATACAAAGGTGAATATAGGTTTACATTATTCAGCACTATGAGAGCCAGAGATCTTGGAATGAAAGGCTATGGTTCTCCAAATTATCGTGCTATGAAAGAGTTTTATAAGAAGAACAATGCTGAAAGAGCAGAACGAATTCAGAATAATAAGGCCACTCAAGAAGACTTAGAATATCAGGAAAATAATTGGGGAGATGATTGGGTAATTATGCCTATTTACCCATACGGTGACATTGAATCACTGCTTAATGAACTGCCTTGCAGACCTCCTCATCCTCCGACTTGGAACGAAGGTGAATGGCGTAAGTGTTATTTTGAAGAAAACATGTTTGATGTTCCGGCACTCAGACCAAGTAAAGATACCATTGCTAACGAATACAAACATCCTGAATGGGTTGATTTGGAAGACCCCCAGCTTTACTATAATATGGCTATGGAAGGTTTCTTAAAGCTAAAAGAAGGGGTTCAGCAACCTACTGGTTTACATTTGCTAGGTACAGACGATAGAGGAAGAGACGTATTCGCCCGTATGGTATACGGTTTCAGAATTTCTATGGCTTTTGCTCTTATTGTTACTTTCTTCTCATACCTTATAGGTATTTCAATCGGTGCTCTTCTCGGTTATTACGGCGGTTGGTTCGATATTATTGTACAGCGTATAGTAGAAATCTGGTCAGCTATGCCGTTCTTATATACAGTTATGATTTTCGCAGCTATTATGATTCCAAACTTCTGGATGTTAGTCGGAATATTGGTATTGTTTGGCTGGATGGGCATGACTTATTACATCCGTGCAGAATTCTTACGTGAAAAATCTAAGGATTATGTTGCAGCAGCTAAGGCTATTGGATGCACAGATTCAACAATCATATTCAAACACATTCTTCCGAATGCTTTGACACCTGTTATATCTTTTGCTCCATTTGCAATCGTAGCCAACATCAGTTCTTTGGTATCATTAGACTTCCTTGGTTTTGGTTTGCCGGCTCCAACCTCCTCATGGGGTGAATTGCTAGGGCAGGGTCTTGCAAACCTGACAAAACCCTGGTTGATTTTGTCACCAATAACAGCATTTTTTGTAACTTTGCTCCTTGTTTCTTTCATAGGCGAAGCTATAAGAGAAGCTTTTGACCCGAAACAGTATTCTCGCCTAAGATAAGGAGTAATGAAAATGAAAGATGATGTTTTACTATCAGTAAGAAATCTTAAAACATACTTTAAGACAGAAGCTGGAATAGCAAAATCAGTTGATGGTGTTGATTTCGATATATTACCTGGAGAAGTATTAGGAATAGTTGGCGAATCAGGTTCTGGTAAATCTGTAACCTCTTTGTCTATTATGCAGTTAATACCTAATCCTCCCGGCGAAATTGTCGGTGGCGACATAATATTTGAAGGACAAAATCTTTTAGATAGCTATAGAAGAAAAGATTACAATGCAATCAGGAAAATACGTGGGAATAAGATTTCTATGATTTTCCAGGAACCGATGACTAGTTTGAATCCTGTATTTACTATTGGTGATCAGGTTGCAGAATCTTTGATGCTTCACCAGAATATGCCTAGAAGAGAAGCTTTGAGTGCTGCTGCCAATATGCTTGATCTCGTTGGTATTCCTTCACCTGTAGCAAGATTGAATGATTACCCGCATCAGTTCTCCGGCGGTATGAGACAGCGTGTTATGATTGCTATGGCTTTAGCTTGTAATCCCTCTCTTCTAATTGCTGACGAACCAACAACTGCTCTTGACGTTACAATTCAGGCCCAGATTCTTGAATTAATGCTTGATGTAAAAGCAAAAACTGCAAATGCTGCTATAATGCTTATTACACATGATATGGCAGTAATTGCAGAAACCTGTCAGCGTGTTGTAGTTATGTACTGCGGCAAGGTTCAAGAAATTGCAGATATCAAGACTATTTTTAACTCTCCTCAGCATCCTTATACTCAAGGTTTGCTTGCTTCTCTTCCAAAGCCTGGTCAGAAAGTCAGAAGATTAAATACCATAGAAGGTATGGTTCCTTCTCTTTTTGCTTTGCCAAAAGGATGCAGTTTCTGCACTAGATGTAAACAGAAGACAAAAGATTGTGACGAAATTCCTCCAGAAATGGTGGAAGTCGAACCAGGTCATTTTGTAAGATGTCATCTTGCCAAGCCTAAGAAAAAAATCTCGCTTGAAAAATAAGGAAGAGTAAAATGTACGATAAAAATAATCCTTCTAAGTTATTATTGGAAGTAAAAGACCTTAAGATGTATTTCCCTGTTCTCGGCGGGGTTTTCAAAAAGAAAATTGCAGACGTAAAAGCTGTAGACGGTGTAAGCTTTGACTTGCATGAAGGCGAAACTCTTGGTCTTGTTGGGGAATCAGGCTGCGGTAAATCTACTACTGGTAAATGTCTTATTAATTTGAATAAGGCTACAGGGGGTCAGATTCTTTTCCATTCCAACCTTTCTGGTGAAATTCCTGTAGTTGCTGTTAAGAACAAAGGTCACAGAATTAAAGTTCCGCCTTTTTCTATTCCTACTGAATTAACCGTAGATATAGCTCAACTGAATAATGATCAGATGAGACCTTTCAGATCAGAAATTCAGATGATTTTCCAAGACCCATATGCTTCATTGAACCCCCGAATGACTGTCAGTGAAATCATTATGGAACCTTTGACCATACACGCGGCTAATCTTTCCAAGAAAGAAATGCTTGATAAAGTTGCATGGTTAATGGAAAAAGTTGGACTTTCTGCTGAACAGGCTAATCGTTATCCTCATGAATTCTCAGGTGGTCAGCGCCAAAGAATAGGTATTGCACGTGCTCTTGCTACTAATCCGAGACTTGTTATAGCAGACGAACCAGTTTCTGCTCTTGACGTTTCTATTCAGGCTCAGGTTATTAACCTGATGCAGGATTTGCAGGAAGAATTCGGATTAACCTACATATTTATTGCTCACGATTTGGCTGTTGTTGAACATATTTCTGACCGAATTGCAGTTATGTATCTTGGTAATATGGTTGAAATTGCTGAAACAGAAGAATTGTTCAAGAATCCAAAGCACCCATATACAAGAGCTTTGCTTTCTGCTATTCCTCAGCCAGACCCCAATATCAAGAAAGAACAGCGTATTATGCTTGAAGGCGATGTTCCAACTCCATTGAATAAGCCTTCTGGCTGCGGTTTCAGAACCAGATGTCCAATAGCTAGGGCTGAATGTGCTAAAAACATTCCTGTAATGCACGAAATAACTCCTGGTCATCTATGTGCTTGTCCTTTCCACAACGAATACAAGATAAAAAGATAAGATAGATAGCCAAGCTTTGCTTGGCTCTTTTTCATCTGTCAGCAAAATCCATCCAACTCCTCTAACGATTCAGGCTGACAGCAGCTTGCTCAACCTTATTCTCCTCCGCGGTCTCTGTAGATTTCTACCTACGGATAATCTTTGAGGGAACGAGCCTTGTGCGGAGAATAAAAGGTTTCGCGTCTTGCTGTCCGCTGCCCTCTCTCCGCTTTCTACTCTGCGTTCTACAGCTCTTTTCTCTTCAATCTTAAATCTTATATCTTGTATCTCCAAATTTATGCTATAATAAAACACACAAATCTCCAATCCTAAACTTAAAGGGATAACAAAATGCTGATAGTAAACAATAAGAAGCTTCAGACTCCGGCTTTACTGGGAATGGTCCATGTAAGAGCTCTGCCAGGAACACCATTCTGCGTTGATTCATTGGATAAAGTGGTGAAAATTGCTGTTGATGAAGCATTAGCTTATAAAAAAGCTGGCTTTTCTGGAATACTCTTAGAAAATATGCATGACAGACCCTATTTAAAATGTCATGTTGGCCCTGAAATTACTGCAGCTATGACTAGAGTTGCCTGTGCAGTAAGAGAAGCTGTAGGTAAGGATTATCCAATAGGAATACAGATTTTAGCTGGTGCTAATGTTGAAGCTTTATCTGTTGCTTTTGTTGCAAATCTTGACTTTATCAGAGCTGAAGGCTGTGTCTTTGGTCATGTAGCTGATGAAGGCTGGATAGAAGCCTGTGCAGGTGAATTACTTCGTGAAAGAGCTAGAATAGGCGCTAAGAAAATAGCTATTTGGACAGATGTTCAGAAAAAACACTCTGCTCATGCTCCTACTGCAGATTTGCCTCTTGAAGACTGGGTTCATGGTGCAGAATTCTTTGGAATAGACGGCGTTATTGTTACTGGAACTGCAACTGGTGTAGCTGCGAAAGCTTCAGAAGTTGAAAGAGCTAAGAAAGCTAGTCCTTTGCCAGTAATAGTAGGTTCTGGTATTACAGCTAAGAACTGTAAGGATTATGCTGTTGCTGATGCCTGGATAGTTGGTTCCTGGGTTAAAAAAGACGGTTATTGGGAAAACCCATTAGACCCCAAACGCCTTAAGGAACTCGTTGCCGCCCATAAGAAGCTATTAAGATAAAAGACCTAAAATTGAGATACAAGACCAAGGATGGAGACATAAGAATTCTTATAACTTAAATCTTAAATCTTAAATCTTATATCTTATATCTTATA
>JAFPZP010000045.1 GCA_017417215.1 Candidatus Rifleibacteriota bacterium
CGATTCAGAAGATTCAGACGATTCAGATGATTCTGACGATTCTGACGATTCAGACAACTCAGACGAAAAAGAAGATTCTGACGACAACGAAGATAAAGAAGATTCTGACGATGAAGAAAAGTCAGATGAAGATGAAGACTAATTATATTTAACGCTTACAGGTTATAACTGTTCTTATAGGAACTGGCAGACCTTCAATGGTTTTTGAAGAATCATTCGGGTCTAGCCAGTTTTTTAATGACTCATTTGTCATCCATTCTGTCTGTCTTTGTTCTTCTATTGTTGTGACATATTTGCAAATAACTTTTACATCCTTAAAGCCAGCCTTTTTTAACCAGACTACCATAGCTTTATCCGATGGGAAGAACCAGACATTTTTCATACCAGCATAGCGGTCTTCTGGAACCAAAACAGTTGTTTCGTCGCCTTCTACTGTTATTGTTTCTAAAACGAGTTCCCCACCCGTTTTAAGTAAGTTTTTTAAAGTTCTTAAAAAATCAAAGGGTGCTTTTCTATGGTATAGAACACCCATCGCAAAAATACTATCAAAGATTCCACATTCTTCGGGTAAATCTTCAAAACCAATAGGAAGATAAAAAAGGTTGGGATATTTTAGATATTTCTGAAGAGCTTCAAATTGCATCCAGGTGATTCTCGAAGGGTCTATCCCCAATACCATATCTGGTGATTGTTCAGCCATTCGGAACATATAATAGCCATTACTACAACCCAAATCTAGAACGATTTTATTCTTTAAAGAGCTTATACCTTTTTCTAAAAGATTCCATTTGATTTCTGCACGCCATTCTGCGTCTATTTCCATTCCGCATAAATCAAAGGGGCCTTTACGCCAAGGAGATAATTGCATCATTACAGATTTGAATTTTTCTATCACTTCATTCGAGACAGGTTGACAGGGTTTAGCCGTAATCCAAGCCTTATCTCTGATAAAAATACCGTTTTCAGTTTCTATATCAGGCAACTCTGATAAAGCTTTCATCCATATTGGAAGATTTCCATCTACTTTATTAATGGCTTTTTCAATTATTATTTCAAACTTTTCGTTCCATTTGCCCAGACCACATTTGGTCATATGTTTATAAAACTTTTCAAAATCAAACATAATTAAATTTAATTACTAAACCCCTGTATAAAATGTAATGCATTAAGTAATACTATCATAAAACCCAAACAATAACCATTAATGATTGGTGAGGCTGTAGAGCAAAGCTTTGAGTGGTGAGTGGTAGGTGATAAGTGATAGGTGATAAGTGAGCGAACAGTGACGCGAGACCTCTATTCTCCGCACAAGGCTCGTTCCCTCAAAGTCTATCCGAAGGTACAAATCAACAGAGACCGCGGAGGAGAATAAGGTTGAGCAAGCAACTGGCCGCTTTTAAAGAAAATGAGAATTGAGAATTGAGAGATGAAACAGTCTTCGGACTCAGCTTTGTAATGCTTGGCAAAGTTCTCAAAAATCCTCTAGATTGCTTACGCAATCTTTCCCCTTTGCAAAAGGGGATTCTTATATTGAGAACAGTAGAGCGGACAGTAGACGCGAGACCTCTCAATTTAGAGATAAGAGATGAGAGCAAAAGAGATTAGGGAAATGTTCTGGTTAACTACAAGTCTTCGGACTTTTAATTGATTCTCTCAAAAGAGAAACGTTTTTATTGTAATTGGTTTTTGTTATTTTTATTGTTATTAGATAGTTTGAAAAGTAACGAATATTGCTAATAATCATTAGCTTACTTGCCTTCGTTTTAACAATAACTACAATAACTACCAACTACAATAATTACGCTAAGCTTTGCTTAGCAAAGTTCTAAAAAATGTAATTATTGTTTTTGAAAGTTATTGTGGTATCATTGTACATTGTAAAAAATTTAAAAAGAAAGAACAAAATCATGAAACATAATTTTAAGCTTTTAAAAGTAGCTGCTTTTGCATTGATTGCTGTTTGTTTATTCTCTGCTGTTGTACACAGCGAAACAATAAATAATAAAGGTTCTGTATATTTCTTTAACTTTAAACCAGAAGTTAACGAAGCTTGGCAGAAACTCGCCAAACTTTATACAGAAAAAACAGGAGTTCCTGTAAAAATAGAAACCAAAAGCAATGCTTATTATCTTGATGAATTAAATGAAAGATTTAAGCGCTCAAATCCCCCTACTTTATTTCAAATTACTCCAGCAACTTTAAAAGATTTAAAAGATTATTGTTTTAATCTCGGAAAAACTGATTTTTATAAAGAACTTAACAATGAAGCTTATGCTTTAAAAGACGATTACGACAGAGTTTGCGGTGTAGCTTATACTGTTGAAACCTACGGAATAATCGTTAATAGAGACCTTCTTGAAAAAGCCGGATACGATGTAAACGACATCACTTCTCTATATGAACTTCAAAACATAGCAGAAGACATTACTTCCCGTCGCGAACATCTTGGTTTCTCAGCTTTCTGTTCATCTGGTATGGACAGATCTTCTGACTGGAGATTCAAAACTCACCTGGCTAACATGCCAATTCACTTTGAATACCAGGACAAAAAATCTAACAATTTGAAAAAAATTGACGGTAACTACCTCAATAATTTCAGAAAAGTATGGGATTTATATATCAATAACAGCACCGTATGCCCTGACGAACTCTTTGTTACAACTGTTGATGAAGCTAGAGCAGAATTTTTATCTGGCAAAGCAGTTTTTTATCAGAATGGTTCTTGGGAATATGTTAATCTGGTTAATAGCGGTTTTAACAAGTATAATCTTGCTATGATTCCTTTGTATTTCGGCGTTGGCGATGAAGAAGAACAAGGCCTTTGTACAGGAACCGAAAATTATTGGAGTGTTAATAGAAAAGCTTCTGTAAGAGACATTAAAGCTACTCTAGATTTCATTACCTGGTGCGTAACTTCACCAGAAGGAACCAAGGCTATGGCTCAGGAAATGGGTTTTGATATTCCTTTCAGAAATGCAGCCTATTCAGAAAATGTATTCATACAGCAGAATGCAATATATACCGCTATGGGTAAAACTCCTGTTCCATGGGATTTTACAACTATTCCATCAGACGAATGGAAAACCAGATTAGGTATAGCATTAACCAATTATGCAGCACATCAGACTGATTTTAACTGGGATAAAGTTGTTCATTCCTTTGTTGATAATTGGGAAAGTGAATCTAATAAATAAACGAAGCCAAAAAGACAAAAAAATACCGGGGTACTTTCCCCGGTCTGAAAAATAAGGAGGCAAACAAATCCATCACCAATTTCGGCTAAGTTTGATTTTTATTTAACTATATTTTCATATAAATTATTTTTTATTAAAACGCTGATTAATACGTATTTTGCAACAATTTACAGGTTCGTGGAATGAATAATAATATAAGTGAGAAAGAAAAAAACCATAATAGACTTAAATGGGTATTCAGAAATTTAAAACTTGAATCTCAATATGGGAAGAATGCTTTATCTGAAATAAAAGCCTATAAAAACAGTGAAAAACCTGAATTAGAAAAATGCTTTTCTGAGCTTAATAATATTATTAGTGTTTTTAAAATCCAAAAAGATTTGTTTGGTAAATTCAATAATTATTTTATGGAGCTGAGAAATATTGCCGGTTCTGTAAAGAATTTATCCGCTGATCAGACATTAAACGAAACAGAACTATTCGAAATAAAAAACTTTTCAATATTAGTAACAGATATAATTGAATTAGCAGCAAAAGAAAATATTTTGTCTGATAGCTTAAAAAAGCTTAATTTAAAACCTGTTATTAATTTGCTTAATCCAGATAAAATAGTGACCAGAAGCTTTTATATTCATGAAAACTGGTCCGAAAAACTAAAAGACATTAGAGAAAGCAAAAAGCAAATAGAAACAGAAATAATTGCAGAAAAAGATTCCCTTAAAAAAGAAGAATTAAGAGCAAAAAGAGGTGAAATAGTTGCCTTAGAGCACGAAGAAGAGCTTGTAGTAAGAAAAGAACTGACTCAAAAGCTTAAAAACTTTGAAAAAGACTTGGAATTCGCAATTAATAATATAGGAATTTTTGAATTAACCTTAGCTAAAGCAGAAATGGCAGTTAAAAATAATTGCTGTATTCCAGACTTATATGATTTTAATCCTGAGAATCAGATACTTATAGAAGAAGCTGTTGAACCTGAAATTGCTGAATCTCTTCAAACTAATCAAAGAACTTTTACCCCTGTATCTATTGAAATAAAAAAGGGAGTGACACTTCTAACCGGTGCAAATATGGGTGGTAAAAGCGTTGCATTGAGAACCATTGCCTTAAACGTTGAATTGGTCATATTTGGATTTTTACCTTTTGCCAAGAAAATGTCTTTGTTTATTCCTGATTTTGTTAAAGTTATATCAGGCGATTTGCAAGATGCAAAAGAAGGGCTCAGTAGTTTCGGCGCTGAAATAGTAGAACTTACCGAATTATTGAATCTGCTAGACTCCGGGAACGGTCTGGCAGTATGCGATGAGCTAGCTCGCTCTACCAACCCCTACGAAGGCAGCCGTTTTGTACAGGCTTTAAGCGATAGATTGCAGTCATCATCATCTTATGGAATTATTGCAACTCATTATGATGGAATAAAAACAGAAGGTGCTTCCTACTATCAGGTTACTGGTTTAAGAGCTTTGTTAGAAAATGGTTCTGATTTAAGATCAATTAATGATTATGACTTGTATAAATTAATGGATTATCATCTTATAAAATCGGCAAATGCCTCTATTGTTCCGCACGAAGCTCTTAGAATAAGTATGCTTCTCGGATTACCAGAAAGTTTTGTTGAAAAATTAAAGAAATACTATTAAATATTGAGTGATTATACCTATGACCGAAGCTTTTATAGATGTAGACGAACGATTAGATACAATTCCAGGCACAGATTTCAGTCTGATTCAAAAAATTGATGGAACGGCTTTTTCTATCGACACACTTTTGCTGGCAGATTTTGTACAGTTCACACCTGAAATGATGACTGCAGCAGATTTGGGTTCTGGCAGCGGAATTCTGTCTTTTTTAATTAAATACCGTAATAAAAATTTGCAAATAACTGGTTTCGAGTTGCAAAAGGATTTCTATGACCTTTCAACGAGAAATATGCAGATAAATAAGCAATTCGAAGGTTTGTTCTTTGAAGCTATGGATATAAGAGACATACCCTCAAGGATTCTTCCAGAATCCTATGATTTAGTAGTTTCTAATCCGCCTTATTTCCAACTTGGAAACGGCAGATTGCCTACTAATCCATCCAGAGCTCAGGCAAGACACGAATTAAACGGTACAGTGCTTAACTTCGTGGAATCTGCTTCTTATATGCTGCCTTACGGCGGTCGTTTTTGCGTTGTAATTCCCATTTCAAGACATGAAGAAATCTGCAAATACATGGCAGAATGTAAGTTTGGAATAAAAAGAAAAGAATTTGTTATTCCAAAAGAAGGCGAAGAGCCACATTTAGTTATGCTTGAAGGCGAAAAGTTTTATGGCGGAAAATTTGAAGAAATGCCAGCTATTACTATTCACAAGAAAGATAATTCCTTCTCAGATGAGCTTCAAAAACTTTTTACTGCTGGCCTGAAGAAATATTCTTAACAAAAAAATGTAGCATAAAAGCCATAGTTTTTCGGCTTATTGATTGAATCTGTTCTTCATCAACCGGTGTTTCTATAAATATGCTTGTTTTTCCTTCTGCAAGCTTATAATTGGTTTTATTATCAAATATAGCATTCAAGAAAGCCGTTTGATTCTGAAGTTCATTCTTTAATTCTTCTCTTTCGCTTTTTTCAGGAATATTTATCTGAACCTTATTTTGCTGAGGAGCTACAAAGAGTCTGACTAGTTTTGTAGCGGTAACTGGTTTTGGAATATTGCCACCAATCTGGTCTTTCAAAAGCTGTTCAATATCTATTTCTGCACTGATAGCAGGATTATATTGGAGCATCTGTTCAAAAGTCTTGAATTTATCACCCAGCAGATTCTTATTGTTTATAAGATTGTTAAATATATTTCCTTCTGATTGTTGAGGGCTGATTACAAGAATATTGTTGTTGGCTTCCAATACCATCTTGTCGCCGTTTTTATCTCCAACAGGATTAGGAGATATAGTGGCAATAATCTTAATAAGCTGATCGTTTTCGTCAAACAGCATTTCGGCTTTTGACTTTTCTACAATTGTAAGAATATCAAAATCACCTTTTGCTATTAATGCATATTCTTTTGGGGTTTTGTAATAAAAATATATTTCGTGAATTTTAAGAAAACCACTTACAATGCTGTCTTTCAGAAACTTCATTGTTATGGCTTTATATTCTTTTGTTGTTTTAGCAGATAAGTCAGAACCGTTTCTCAACTTACAGAGATTGGCAACATTGTTAGCGATTTCTTCACAGGCTTTTTTTTGATTATCTTCATCAAATATGCCTGAAGGCAAAAGATTTACATATAAAGCAGCTACCGGCTCTTTTATTGGAGCAGGGAAATTATTGCTCTCAGAACTGAAGCCGCTTAAAAGAAATATGACCACTAATAATGGCAGTATATATGCATATCTTTTTATCATGCATAATATATCGGCATATTAGTGGTCAGATATTAGATAGCAGAGTATTTATAAACTCTTACCACTTTTCCACCGGCTTACGTTCAGACCTCATGCTAAGAGCTATTCTGTTGCGAGGAATATCAACTTCAGTAACTCTGACCATAACTTTCTGAGCTACTTTTACTACTTCGTTGGGGTCTTTTACAAACTTGTCTGCAAGCTGGCTTACGTGAACAAGACCATCCTGGTGAACGCCTATATCAACGAAAGCACCAAACTGAGTAACGTTAGTAACTATGCCAGGAAGCTTCATTCCAACTTTAAGGTCTTTTATTTCATTTACACCTTCAGTAAAAGAGAAAGCTTCAAATTTTTCACGAGGGTCAAGACCTGGTTTTGACAGTTCTTTAACTATATCGTTCAGAGTTGGAAGACCTATAGTATCTGTTACATAGTTATTCAGGTTGATTTTATTACGTAGTTCACTGCTCTTTAACAAGTCTTCTATACTGCAGTTCAAATCTTTAGCCATCTTTTCTACTATTGGATAGCTTTCTGGGTGAACTGCACTCTTGTCGAGCGGATTATCGCTATTTCTGATTCTCAAGAAACCGGCAGCCTGTTCAAAAGCCTTTGGTCCTAATCTTGGAACTTTCTGCAATGCTTTTCTATTCTTGAATGGGCCGTTGGCTTCTCTATATACAACTATATTCTTTGCCAACTGAGGACCTAGGCCTGAAACATAGCTCAAAAGCTGTTTACTGGCAGTATTAACTTCAACGCCGACGCCGTTAACACAGCTCATGACCACATCATCAAGACCCTTCTTAAGATTATTCTGGTCTACATCGTGCTGATACTGACCAACACCTATAGATTTCGGGTCTATTTTAACCAGTTCGGCAAGTGGATCCATCAATCTTCTACCGATAGAAACAGCACCTCTTACTGTAACGTCATAATCCGGGAATTCTTCTCTTGCTACTTCAGAAGCACTATAAATAGAAGCTCCACTTTCGTTAACCATTACAACAACAATCTGAGGTGGCAGTTTCAAGCTCTTTATGAAAGCTTCTGTTTCTCGGCTTGCGGTGCCATTTCCTATGGCTATAGCCTGAATCTTATATTTGGCAATTAATTGTTTAACCAGAATTGCAGAAGCTTCTAAGGCTCTTTCTGACTGTGATATATAGATTACGGTGTTTTCAAGAAGCTTGCCTTGTGGGTCTAAAACTACAGTCTTGCAGCCAGTTCTAAAACCTGGGTCGATAGCAAGAACAGATTTTTGCCCTAAGGGAGCTGCCATAAGCATTTCTCTGAGGTTGATGGAAAATACTTTTATAGCTTCTTCTTCAGCCTTGTCTCTAAGCTGTTTTAAAAATTCATTTTCTATTGAGGAAGAAAGCATACGTTTGTAGGCATCTTCAATAGCTTCTCTTACGTGTTCCCAAGCTGGGCAGAAGCCTTTGCGATAAAACTTATAGATGTTCTTGATTGTTCTATCAGCTTCTGGCTGAACACTGACTTTCAAGACTCCTTCATTCTGACCGCGAAGTATAGCAAGCAATCTATGAGGAGCTGCTTTAGAAGCTGGTTCCTGCCAGTCATAATAATCTTTAAATTTAATACCTTCGACTTCTTTTTCCTTAACAACCTTAGAATTTAAAACTGCTTCTAATGCAAACTGCTGTCTGAGCATAGCTCTGACATCTGCATTTTCGTTAACCATTTCGGCTATAATGTCTCTTGCGCCCTGCAAAGCTTCTTCAACTTTCTTTACACCCTTTTCTTCACTCAGGAAGGCTTCAGCTTCCTTTTCAGGTTTGCAGGTTGGAGACTGTTCCAAAAGTATCATAGCGAGAGGTTCTAAGCCTTTTTCTCTAGCTATAGTTGCTTTTGTTCTCTTCTTGGGGCGGAATGGCAGATAAATATCTTCTAACTGAGCAAGGTTTTTAGCTCCGTCAAGTTTTGCAGTAAGTTCGTCAGTTAAAAGGTTTCTTTCTGTTAAAGATTTAACGATAGCTTCTTTACGCTTGTCAAATTCGGCAAATTCGTCCAAACGATCTCTGATTGTGGTAATAGCTACTTCGTCTAAAGAACCTGTGCGTTCTTTTCTATATCTGGCGATGAATGGAACAGTTCCGCCTTCTTCTAGTAGCTGGGCTGTAGACATTACCTGAAAAACATGAATTTTCAGTTCATCAGCAATTCGTTGGAAATAAGTATCGTTCATTTTAATACCCCTTAAATAATAGCTGTAAATTTATATTATTCTTAGGGGTATAACGTCAAGCTGTTTTTTTGTGTAGTTAATAAGCTTTTATTTAAAATTGTTATTTAAAGAGACCAACTCTTATTGTTCCCCGTGCAATTTATCATAACAAAGAACAAACTGTTCCTTGGCAGCACTATCATCTGGGTCAAGCTCAACTACTTTGTTAAAATACATGCAGGCTTTATTGTAATCTCCCAAATTTCTATAAGAAGCCGCTATGAAATAAAGATAATCTGTATCTTCAGGCTTATAAAAAGAAGCGTATTTGTAATACTTCAACGCCTTTTCATATTGCTTAGAATTAAATAAAATGTTTCCTAAGTTATAGCAGAACATATCAATAAATCGGTAATCATGGTCTCTAAGGCTAGTCAGATAACCTGAATAAGCTATATCATAGCATTCATTGTATCTTTCTAATTTATACAAACATCTATTTAAAACATCTAATGTATCTAAATCTTGTGGAAGAAGATCTAAAGCAATCATCATCTCTTTGGCTGCTGCCTCAAAATTCAATTCGTTATAATACTTGGCCCCTATATTGTAATGATCTAATGCTCTGCTCAAATCAGAATTTTTATTTTTTAATTCTTCCTGCTTAATTATTTCACTTTCTATATCAAAAACATCTACTGCGCCATCTTTAATAACATCTTGACACTTTCTTAAATATTCCAGAGTTTTATCTGAATCTTTTCCACTATAAAATAGAGCTACTCTACGACAATATCTCAGTTTATCATCCAGATTATCAGTTCCATTATAAGCATCTATAAAATATTCTACAGCCTTATCGTAACCAGATACCTCAAAACGGTAGCCCATATCATATTGATACTTAGCTATACGATTTTTATCACCGATTAATTTTGCCTGTTTCAAACCATCTATGGCGAAATCCATTCCTTCGTCTAATTGGTTTAACTCATAAGAAAGATCTATTAATTCATCTAAAACCTCAAGATTATTCTCTTTTATTTCTAATGCTTTTTTATATTCTTCTATTGCTTTTTCTTTATCTAATTCTCTTTTAGCTTCTTTGGCCTTGTTTACACATTCATAAAACTTATATTCATTTAAATAAAATTCTTCTTTTTCATAATTCCCAATATTTTTGTAACATTCTACAAGCCCTTTACAAAGAGGATATAGCATATAGTAGAACTCTAACATTTTATCTTGTTTTTTTAAGAGCATAAAAAGTTGCTCACCAATGCTGATTATTTTGAAATTATCACTTTTTAATTTTATTTCATTCATAAACAAAAGAAAGATACTCGGAGAATGTGTTGGATTTCGTTCTAATGCAGAATAAAAAGATTTGTTCGCTAATTCAAGTTCACCTCTTTTCTCTTGTTCAATACCAAGGTACATATGAATAAGCTCTCTATGTTCCATTTTCGAATCAGCTCTTGCTTCTGCCTCCAATTCATCTAGGCCTATCTCTTTAGCATAATCTTCGTCTTTTCTCCTTACGAATTCATATAGTTCCACCGCTTTTAAGCTATCACCCAATCTGCGTTTGCAATAAGCCATTTCAATATAAATGTTCATAAAATAAGGCTTGTTTGCTTGAGCTAATATTAAATATTGAACAGCCTTTTCAAACTGCTTTGTGAGTTTATAATATTGTGAAATATAAAAATAGAATCTTCCAATATTATCCTTACTAATTCTTTTCTGAGAAATCAACAAAGCTTTTTTTGCCCATTCCAGCATTTCTTCGGGTCTATCAATCTGCCCCAGACACCAGCAAAGTTCCCCCATAATCTGAACATGAGTTGGGAAATACTTTAAAGCTTTTTTATATTCTTCTACGGCTAAGTCAAACTTTCCTTCATCTGAATATTGTCTCCCTAATCTTTCAGCTTCGTTAAAAGCTTCTTCAATTTGATTATTATTTAGTTTTTCTTCTTGGGAATTAGCCATAGTAATCACCTGCCAGCTCGTATTTTCGCACTGTTAACAATACTATAAATAGTATAGCAAGTAAAAAACAATTTAACAATAAAAACATCATCAGCACCCCCCAAGTCAAAAACAACTTGGAAAATTATACCCTATGATTTATAATCACAGATTGGAGGTTAGTATGGCTATAGATTGGGATGGTGTAATAATTGCCGGAATATTTACAGGCATATGTCTTCTAGCTGTAGCGGCTGGGAATCAGCTAGATAAAGAGCGCAAAGAAAAAGTTAAAAGGTATTTTGAAAGTAAGGGGTTCTCTTTTACAGATTCACCAGGGTCTATATCTGAAAACTATAGGTCATATGAATATAAAAAAGATGCAGTCAATAAAAACTATAATCCCAAAACTACAAGTGAACATTTATTAAATACTGGTTATAAATTCGATATTTTTGATTGTGGAGTAATCCATACTTATTCTGTAGGTATTTATAAAAGACTGGATAATATCGAAATAAACATAATGAATTATAGATGGGAAACAAATGATATAAATTATCCTAAATGCAGTATGTTTATTTTATGTCAGCTAAGAACTCCAAATGTCAATTTCCCTGATTTTTATATAAGGCAAAAGGGATTCATGGATAATTTCAAATATGAAGAATCAAATGAAAAAAACATTATTATAGAAAAAGACAAAGATTTTTCAGATAGATTTATTATAAATAGTTCTGAGCAAGACGAAACTATCGCCTTTTTTAACCATGACAATGTCAGAGATGCTTTTAGAAGATATTACAGAAGAGGTTTTTCTTTTAAAGCAAATGGACAGTATCTGCTTGTATATAGAGATGATAACAATGATTTTGACGTAAACAAACGTGTGGATTTAATGGAAACAGCTTTGGCTATATTCAGAGAACTCAAACCCTATATAGAATGTGAGGAAAAAATTCTTTCCAAAACCCAAATGATAAAGAAGGCTAAATCTAATCGAAAAAAATAATAGCCTTAGCTCATTTCCCCAGGGCAAACGCAATTTTTTTCCCGTTGTTAATGTTACACTTAGATTAATGATTATTTTTATTAATATCCCCTTTTTTAAAGGGGAAAGATTGCGTTAGCAATCTTAGCCACAGGAGGTGGCTATGCAAGCGAGCGACAGGAGGTCAGCGAGTCGTAAGTGGATCTTTGAGAAGTTTATTAAACAGTAGAAAACTGAGTCCGAAGACTGTCTGGTTGTTAAAAATCTCCCTGTCACCGATTGCTTGCGCAATCAGCCCCTTCAGTCACTTTGTGACAGCTTCCCCACTTTGTGGGGCAGCATCTGCATGACATCCCTACAGCGGTTAACACATCCTGTTACCGCTTGCACGCCGCCATCCTTGGCGGCAGTCTTTAACAAAGAGGGTTTTATTTGGATAATACCAATATTTTATATAATTAAAGCAAAAACGCATTAACAAAAGAAAAAGTTTGTGTTTTCCCTTGCTTTGCCCAGTTAATCTTTAGCCATTGAATAATTATGTGTTATAATTTTAGTTTAAAAAGATGGGGGATTGTATGGGAATTGATTGGGCTGGCTGGATGGTAGCATTTTTTTTTACGGGCATATGTGTTTTTGTTATGTTCGTAGGAACTTTAGAGGATAAACGCAGAAAAAACATAATAAAAAAATACTGTGATGAACATGGTTTCGCTTTTAATGACAGTCCGAAGCCTATTTCTCAAAACTACAAATCTTACCATTTAAAAAATGATGAAAGATATAAGCCCAAGACTCTTAAAGAGCTATATTTAAATACTGGGTATAAATTTGATATATTTAACTGTGGAGAAGAGCAGACATACTCTGTAGGAATGTATAAAAATCTTGGTGATTTTGAAATCGATATTCTGAATTTTGGCTGGCTGTATGAATACTTTTACAATGCGCCTCTTCTGAGTCCCGAAACAAGCAAAATGACATGTATTGGAAACCATTTTATTCTATGTCAGATAAAATGTAAAATATATACTTTTCCTGATTTCTATATAAGAAAACTTGGATTTATGGATAATTTTAAATATGATGGTGCAAGTGAAACAAATATTGTTATAGAAAAAGATAAAGATTTTTCTGATAAGTTTATTTTAAATAGCTCTGAACCTTACAGTGCTATAGAATTTTTTAACAATGACAGTGTCAGAAGTGCTTTTAAAAAATATAGCAAAAAAGGCTTTTCTTATAAAGCAAATGGAGAGTTTTTCCTTGTATATAGGGAAGATAACAATGATTTTGATGTAAATAAAAGATTAGAATTGATGGAAAGCGGTTTAGCTATAATAAAAGAAATTACACTATATAAAATAAAATATGAAGCAAAAATTCTTTCTAAATCTCAAATGAAAAAGAAAGCCAAACGTAAAAAAAGGTAATTTTCTCAGATTTCCCTAAATTTGACTTTTATTCTAGTTATGATAGAATCAAGCAAAATTATTTTCCTAAGGGTTGTATATGAAAGTGTCTCGTAATATTAGATTAGTAGCTGCTTTGTTTTTATTTATAGGAATCGGCAGCCTGAGTTTTGCTAAAACTTTGAGAGTAGGTATTGTTTTCGACGGTCCATCAGATAATACTTTGAACTTTGTACATGATATAGAAGAAGAACTACCCAATACTCTTCTTCCTAACGATAAAGTTGTTTTTCCAAGTGACAGCAGAGTTGCCGGAAAATTTGACGTAAATAAAATAAAAGCTGGTTTAAGCCAATTAATGATAAACAAGAATGTTGACGCAGTTCTTGCTATTGGTCCAGTCGCTTCTCATCTTGCTGCTAATTTGGATAATTACCAGAAACCAGTTATAGCTGCCCACATTTACAATGCTTCCATGCAGAAAATCAAACAAAAAAACGGGTCTAGCGGAGTTAAGAATCTTTCATATATAGATATGAACCTTGACATAGGTCAGCATATAGATAAATATCAGGAAATCAAGACCTTTAAAAAACTGCATCTTTTGATGAGCCCTTATATGCTCAAAGGTATTCCTCAATTGGCTGACAGTTTAAAGATTCAGACCAATAAAGCCGGTGTAGAATTAAAGTTATTGCCTTCTAATATTAAAGCTGGTGAAATAGCAAACAGCCTGAAAGATGCTGAAGCTGTTTACGTAGCCCCACTGCCTGATTTGCCAGATGAACATCAGTGTATGTTGATTGCTCGTATCAACGAACTTAAAATACCTACAATGGCTATGTTTGGGAAAGAAACACTAAAATGTGGCGTTTTATGTACCATAGCTACTGGAATCGATACAGAAAAGCTCTCTAGAAGATTAGCAAATAATCTTTCAAGAGTTTTATATAAAGAAGATCTTTCTACTTTCCCAACTGCTTTTTCACATAATCAGCGTTTGACCATCAATATGGAAACCTGCCGTAAAGTTGGTATTTACCCGAATTTCAGTGCTATGACAACTGCAGATATAGTAAATGAAGAAGAACAGGTTGCCAGAAAGATTTCTATCACTCAGGCTATTGAAACTGCTCTTGTAAAGAACCTTTCCAAAATAGCTAAAAGACTAGAAATCGAAGCTAATATTCATGCTATTGATAAAGCTAGAGCAGCACTAGTTCCAAGAGGGAACATCTATTTCAGACAGGTTGAAATAGATGATGACCGTGCTCAATCCATTTTTACTCCTGCAGAACATGCAACTCATCTGGGAACAAATCTTAGATATTTGATTGTCAGCGAAGATGCTAAAGCTAATATAGACGTTCAGAAGTTCTTCTTAGCTGCTAAGAAAGATGAAGAACGTGGTTTAATGCTTGATATCATTCAAAAAGCTGCTGTTTCTTATTTGAATGTTTTAAAAGCCAAGACTTTAAAGAATATTCAGGAAGACAACTTAGCTGTAACTAGAGCTAATCTTGAAATTGCAAAACAGCGTGAAAGCGTTGGAACTGCAGCTCCTGCTGAAGTCTATAGATGGGAAATTCAGATGGCTACTGCTAGACAGGCAGTTATTGAAGCTGATGCTACAAAGAGAAAATCAGAACTTGCTTTGAATGAAGCTTTGTCTAACAGACAAGATGAGCCTTTCAATACTTTGGAAGAAGATATTTTCTCTAACATTTTCTTCTTTGACTACGATAGAATAGCCCCTTATATTGATAATATCCAGAGCTTTGACTGCTTCAGCAATTTCCTGGTTGAAGATTCTTTCGCTTTTTCTCCTGAAATAGCTGCAGTTAACAAAAACTTAGAAGCTACAGCCAGAATGAGAAGAGCTCACAGAAGAAGAAGACAATTCAGACCAACAGTAGATATTTCTGCTAACTTTGACAGAACTTTTGAAAAAGCTGGCGATGGTAAAAGTAAGCCAAATATCCCAGATATTAATTTGCCTCTTAAATCATATCTACATCCTGATAAGCCTTTTGTTAGAGATGTTAATCTTCCTTTAAGCTCAATGTTTAAATTCCCTGATGATAACGACTGGTCAGTAGCATTAAGTCTTACTTTCCCATTATTTGACGGTGCTCAGACTGGTGCAGCATTAAGAGAAGCAGACAAAATGCTTGATGCTTTGAGAACCAGACGTGATGATTTGATGCAGAAACATGAATTACAGACAAGAGTTGCATTAGAAAATGCCAAGACTTCATTTATTTCAATAAAGATGTCTAGACAGAGAGTTGAATATGCCGAAAAGGCTCTTGAAGCTGTTAGAAATGCTTATTCAAGAGGCGCTATCAATATATTAGACCTTATTGATGCTCAAAACGCTTATAGAATAGCTAAAGAAGCAAATGCTAATGCTGTATTTACATTCTTGAGCGACTTCATTCAGGTCTGCCGTTCTGTCGGTACCTTTGATTTCATTCTTAATCAGCGTACAAATCAGGAATATTACAGTCGTATTGAAGATTACTTCAAGATTCATAATATAAAACCAGCTTACCGTTCCTTCAAGGGAGAACAATATGCTGATTGATGTAGCTTTCACTCCTTCAGAAGTCCAGGCTATTGACAGCAAAGTTTGCATTGTTGTTGATGTAATAAGAGCAACTTCCAGCTTGACAGTCATTCTTTCTAAAAAGCCAGAAAAGCTCATTCTTACAACAACAATAATGAAAACCAATAAAATCGCTTCTCAGCTGACAGTTCATCCATTGCTTTGTGGTGAAAGAAAAGGGCTTCCACCTGAAGGTTTCGACTTCGGGAACAGCCCCGCAGAATACTTTAAATCCGATTTAAAAGGCAAAACAATTATTTTCACTTCCAGCAATGGAACAAGAGCTATAGCAGATGTAACAGTTGCATCAAAAGTATTATTAGGTTGTTTTTTAAATGCAGGTGCTGTTGCAAAGAAAGCTTACGATTTTGCTGTTGCTAACGATAAAGACATTTTATTTGTCTGTGCAGGCAGAGAAGAAAAATTTGCTATAGATGACGCATATTGTGCAGGATACCTTGTTTCTAAAATTGTTTCGCTAATATCTTCTGACACAGAATTTACTCTAGGCGATGGAGCTCAGGCAGCACTAGGCATATTTGGCTACTACCGTGACGACAAACGCTTACTCGAAATGTCAGGGGCTGGTAAAAACGTGATAGAAATTGGTCTTTCAGAAGATTTGACATTTCTCCTTCAGAGGGATTTAATAGAAGTAGTACCTGAGTTAATAACCGATAATAATCCGAATCCAGAATACGGGTTCAGCGTATATCTGTAATCTCTAATCTTAATGGGAGGGAATAATAGTGGCTGACAACAACAGTAACAACCCATTTCCTTTCCAGCTAAAACTTTATCAAAATAAGGTTCCAGAAGTCATTGTTAAAGAGGTTATAGTTGCAGGTCATAAACTACTACCTTCTTTACAGACACTTTTGATGAAGTTCCCCGTAGTTTTTCTTGAACTTCAATACCCTGGCAAATTAAAACCAGACACTCAGGAATTTTTCCAAAACCTGGTTAGACAAGATAGACTGATTGTTATAATCGAAAACCCAAATCAGGTTGAGTTCGATATGTCTCCAATACCTGTTTTGCCAAACATTCAGTCTGCTTTGCTTAGATTAAAACATAAACCAGGCATAGAAACGGCAATAAATCAAATTTCCAATTTCCCAGAAATGCATTCGCCTGTTTTTAAATACTTAGAATTACTACAAGATAAATCTCTTGATTTTCAAGATATTGTAGATGAATTAGAAAACAGTGCTGACTTAAGTAAGCGAATTCTAGAAATATGTAACTCCATGGAAAGAGCCATTGCACACCCCTTCGACAATCTTTCCAGAGCAGTTTCCTTTGTTGGAGTAGAGGGTGTAAGACAGATACTCATAGAAGAAGCTTTCAATGTATTAACATATATTTTTAGCAACCAAAAAGACAAACTCTGCCATCTGCGTCGTGCTTCGATTCTTGCAGGAATGTTGGGCAACCTTTATGGAACCAACCCCCATATCTTCTGGAGAATGCGTTCAGCAGCTTTAATGCACGACATCGGTTCTTTGGTAATAGCCTTTTATAACCCTACAGAAGCCGAACGATGCAGAAACATTTCCAGAGCAAAAAAAATAACAACCTGCGATGCTGAAAATATTTTCCTTGGTTACAATCACCAGGAAGCCGGTCTTCTTCTTGCAAAAATCATGCATCTGCCCGAATATTTATTCCCCGCAATAAGCAAGCATCACTTTGATCAGGTAGATCCCAACGACATTCTGCTTCACGCTACAATAATAGCTAATGGTTATATAAACAATGAAAGCGAACATATGGGCTTTAACGACTATGACGATAGCGTTGATTGTTTAGAAGAATCAAAACGTGCAGCAGATGAAGAAAGAAAGAACAAAGAATTTACGAAACGTGCAGCAAAACTTGCTCCCGATGATGTCGAAGGCAGACGAAAACTAGAAGAAGAAATATACGGCTTAGAAGAATACGAAGAAAAACTTGAAGAATTTAAGAGCCTTACAAAAACAGTAACTTTTGACAAAATTTACATTGATGTTATGTTTAAAGAAAAGCTAACTTCTATTTTAAAAGATGGCTACGAACTAAAAATGTTCTAAGAGGCTGTTCTATGCTTAAAAAGCTTTATGATTTCTTCTGCCATATCGTAAACAGAGTAGGCGCAACAAAAGTTACAGAAGCTGCAGCCGCTATTGCTTATTATGCAATTCTTTCCTTTTTCCCTATGATTCTCTTGTTAATTGCATTAAATTCCGCTTTTATACAAAGCGTTGAAGCACAAACCCAGATTCTTCAATGGGCAAATGACTACTTGCCAGGCTCCCAACAAATAGTAATGGCAAATATACAGCATTTAATCAAAGCCAGTGAAACTGTTGGATACGTAGGCACAATAATTCTTCTTTGGTCAGCAACTCTTGTTTTTGCTGGTTTTGCCCAAAATATAAATATGGCATGGACTACCGCAAGCAGCCGACATTTTCTTGTAGACAGACTTATAGGTTTGCTTACAATAAGCGTAGTTATAATTTTTCTTATAATAGTTCTGGTTACCACAGCAATAATAGATGCGGTTCCAAGATTATTCCCAGGTTTTTTCACTACATTCATAGTAAGAGCAAATCGCTTTCAACATTTGATTGTTCAATTTATGCCTGTTCTAACGATTTTTGCACTTTTAATACTTTTCTATAAATACATACCTAATTGCAAAGTCTTGTGGCGTGAAGCAATAGTAGCAAGCTCTTTTTCCGGAGTAGCAATGCTTGTTACCAAATCTGCCTTCGTCTGGTATATTACGCGAGGTCCAAACAGTTACAGCCTTGTTTATGGCTCATTGGGAACAGTAGTGGCTTTCATGCTCTGGATATACATATCTTCCTGCATAATTTTAATAGGCGGGCATATAAGTGCTGCTTACGCTAAATTTTTTAGAAGCCCGGAAGAACACGCCAAAGCCAAAGACTACGATATAGAAAATCTACCTGAATTTCCTAGCGAAAAATAAAAAACTACTGGAAAAAAGAATAATTCTTTACATATTTAGTTAGTATGAAAAAATTATTCATACTATTTTCCATAGTCATAACAGCTTTATTCGTATCAAATACTGCTCAGGCTGCTGCCTGGAAAGTTTCCCGTTCTTTTTGGACAGAACAGGACGAAAAAGCTTACAGCGATTTTGTTGAAAGAATCTGCGATTCTAAGTATGGTAATTTAAACAAATTCATCAAAGACCCCAAAGTTAACCCATTTTACGGCGAAGAAGACAAAAAGCTGAATTTAAGCCCAGACTGTGCTGATTTACCTTATTTAATCAGAGCTTATGTAGCTTACAAACTCCGCCTTCCTTTCAGCTATGTTTCAGAAATTAGCAGTAAAGGCGGTGGAGATGAAAGATACAGTAAAGGGAATAAGCCAATGCAGTTTAGAGACCAGGATTATTTCTCTACTCCGCAACAGCTTTTTTACCAGGTAACCTTGGTAAATTCAGGTTATTATAGAATGGGTGTTGACTCAGAAACTTCTGACCATTATCCAATCAAGATAAACAAAAAGAACCTGACCCCAGGAACAATTTATTATGACCCCGATGGTCACGTAGCCTTAGTTGCAAAAGTTTTAGACAACGGAAGAATTAGATTAATAGACGCTCACCCAGATAAAAGTATTTCTAAACCCTGGTTTGGTAGCAAATTTTCCAGAGGTAACAAAAAGAATGGGGGCGGATTTAAAAAATGGCGTCAGATTAGATACACTTCTGATGGCAAAATTGTAAGAACTCAGAATCATAATCTTAAAGATTATTCTGCTACAGACCAGTATGTGAATAGTTTTTCTGTTGGAGGTAAAAGCGGTTTGGGTTACTATGACTATGTTCGTCTTAGTATGGCAAATTCTAACAGCCGTTCAGACCCCTTGCAGGAATTTGTTTTCATGATGCAGGATATTTATGAAGATATAAGATATCGAGCCTTAGCTGTTGAAGTGGCTATTCAGAAAGGCTGTCATTTAAAACCACACCCAGGTAAGCTACCCTATAATATTTACGGTACAGACGGAATATGGGAAGAACTCTCTACTCCTTCAAGAGACGCCAGATTAAAAGTAGCTTTCCGAGAGTTCTATGACACCACAAGACAGATGGTTTTAAATACGGAACGTTATGACCCACGTATGGCAAAAGCTTTGGCATATAATTTTCTATTAAAATACGACGAACTTGCCCCCAAAATGTGTATTACATATGTGAATTCCGTAGGCAGGAAAATTATGCTTAATTTTGCTGATGTTAATTATAGATTGTTCGATCTTTCCTTTGACCCCTATCATTCTATTGAATACAGATGGGGGGCAAAAGGTCAGGAACTGGCTTCAGCCAATGATGGAGAAACCAAAAGAAAGTTCTACGCACTAGAAAAACGTTTAAGAAATCAGCTAGAAAGACTTTATGGCTGCCCCACCCCACTGAGTATGGGACCAGATACCCCTGTTTCTGTAGATGTAAGAGGCTGGCTATATTCCTACATTCAAGGAAATAAGATTGATAGAAATATAATAGCTTTCAACAAAGAAACTATCTATGAACAGCAGGAACCTTCTGAACCATCTGAAACAACAGAAGTTGCAGTAGTTGCTGATAAACCTCCTGAAACTAAAGAAAATCAGACTCAGATTGCAATGGCCGCCAAACCACCAGAACCAACAGTTGAGAATAATATTGTTGTAGCCAAAACCCCGGTTGAATTGCCTAATTCCAATTCTAATCAATTAGCACCGCAAATTGAAACAAAACCGGAAAAGAAAGCTGAAGAAACTACTATAACTCCAGCTATAACTAATGATTTGAATCAAAATACTAACCAGATTCAAATAGCAAAAGCTCAAATCGAACCCAAAGAAAGTCAGGTAGAAAATAAGAAAACCGAAGAAAAAATAGATATTCCAACACCCAAAACCAACGTAGAAGAGAAAGGTTCTGCAAATCCTATACCAGAATTCTGGAATTCTTTGCTCATAAAAGGAGACCAGATAGCAGCCACTATCGGCAACAGCAACAATTACAGTTCTTCTAGATAACAATATACCTAAGCTATAATAAAAAAATAGCAATATAGAGAATTGTCTATTATAATAGCAAAAAAATAATAAGACCGGTGGTTATATGAAACTATCTATAGTTATTCCAGTATACAATGAAAAGAACACACTCAAAGATATCATCATGAGAGTTAAGACTTCTCCTGTAGAAGATAAAGAAATAATCCTGGTTGATGATTATTCAACTGATGGCACAAGAGAACTGCTCCAAAATGAACTCTATAAACTAGTAGATAAAGTAATTTATCACGACCACAATCAAGGTAAAGGTGCTGCTCTTCGTACAGGTTTTAAGGAAGTAACCGGCGATTACGTTATTGTACAAGATGCAGACATGGAATACGACCCCAACGAATATCCTCTGCTTCTAGCCCCTGTATTAGCAGGCAAAGCAGACGTTGTTTACGGTTCTCGTTTCGCAGGAGGAAACGCTCATCGTGTACTCTATTTCTGGCACAGCATGGGCAATACTTTCCTTACTTTGCTATCAAACATGTGTACAGATTTAAATCTTACAGATATGGAAACCTGCTACAAACTTTTTAAACGTGAAATTATCCAATCTATAGAAATAGAAGAAAACCGCTTCGGTTTCGAGCCAGAAATCACCGCTAAAATCGCTCATTTAGGTTGCAGTATTTATGAAGTAGGTATTTCGTATTACGGCCGTACATATGCTGAAGGCAAAAAGATTGGTTGGAAAGATGGCGTTAGAGCTATATACGTGATTTTGAAATATGCTTTGAAACACAAAAAATTAGCTAGGCGTTTAAAAAAATAATTTTCACACAATCAATCTTTCTTTTTTATGTACAGTCTGTTTTTAAGCAATATGGCTTTTGTATGTACATTAATTTATGTAAAGATTTGTCAAATTTGTAAAATATAGCTTGCAATTTCTGAAAAAATAGTTATTTTAAAGACCATTAAATTTTATAGTCGCATCGAAGGATATAAAATATGTGGCAAGCCAAAACAACTGAGGGTTTTGTCGAATTAGAGAATGATTATGCTAGATTGCTAAAAAATGTCGATGGCACAAAATGGTCTAGTTTAGTCGTTACTCCAGATGGAGATATTTGGTCTGCTTTAAGAAAAGCTATTCCAAGTTTTTTCCCTCCCAAAGCCTCTTTAAATTTTATCTGTCCATCTAATGGTGGTACACTTGTTTTTGAATTTCCAAGCGATTTAACAGATAAAGAAATTGAAGGAAATTTACAGGTAAATAGGAAGAATTTCTTTAACGAAGCCGGAGAACTTTTCTTTAAGATAAAAAAAGGAAATGTTAATCAGGTTACAAAGAAGAGAGAAATCACCGTTTCTTATATTACTACTTCTACTGTAGAAAATATTAAGAATCTTTGTGAAGCTGCAAGTGTAAAGCTCGGGAAAATAACAACTCTTCCCGATTCACTCTTCGGAGCATTAAATAGACAATATGCTAATTACGGAAATGAAGTAAATATATGTATACAGGTAGGTTATTCAAAAGTATACATTATAATCTTCAAAGGTGATGAAATCCTTTCTGTAAGAACTTTACTCACTGGTAGTTTAAGAGAACTAGAAAGCATTCTTTTTGCTGGTTATTCAATGAACAAAGATGAAGCCAGATTAATGATAAGCGGACGTCACCAGCAACCAGTTCCAACTATTCTTGATACAATAAAAGAAAACCGTCTTGATTTGATAACTCACCTCGGCGGTGTTTTTGCAGAATTAAGAACAAAGAAGCTCTTAGACCCAAAATCTCAGGTATACTTATCTTATAACATTATTGATGAACCAATGCTTACCAGCATGATAAGCGAACGTTTTGACATAAATGTCAATATTATTACAGGTTTAGAAAATGATGAAAAATGTGAAAAGTATGAAGATTATCCAGCAGCCTGGTTATGTGGTGCATACAATCAGACTGTTCCAAATCTGATTCCACCTAAGAAGATTTCTATAGGTAATCTTTTCTATAATTCAGTATCTGCAATAATAATAGCTGCAATTATGACAGCTCTGCCTTATCCAATTCTTAATAATCAAAAACAGAGCATTGCCAATGAGCTGAAAGCATTACAAGAAAAGCATAAGCCCATTGAAGAAATGCTTAATGAATTCAAGAATTTGAACGATTATCAAGGCAAATTGGTTAATTTGGCAAAGGAAATCAATTCAGATATCGAATCAAGAGGTATTTCTTCTAGAATTGCAAGACATTTAACAGAAACTTTACCCATTTCGACAAGACTTGAAAATCTGAAAGTAGATTATAAAGCAGGGAAAATGACCGTTGTTGGTTATACTGTTGATGCAGAAAGTGCATTACGCTTTCTAGACAATATAAAAAGCTGCGATGAATTAACCAAAGCAGAAATAGTCATTTCAGACTTGGAAAGCAGACGAATTAAATTTACTATAACAGCCTTAATTGGCGATGGAAAAGGTAGAAGGTGAGGAACAAAATATGAAAAATTTCTTAGTAGCAGTTATTGCCTTTGCTATAATTGTTATGCCTTATACCTATTACTATATTCCTTCTCTTAATCAAACCAATAATATGAGACAGGAAATAACAAATTTAAAGGCATCATTAGCAAGATTTGAAAACGGTAGAGAAGCTATTTACAGAGAACTTCTTGTTTCACAGAACGAAAATCTCAAAAAGGAAAACGAAAGATTAAATTATTTGCTTCCCGCATTTGTTACCGCCAGAGCAAATTTAATGGCTCCTTTTGATACTTTAAGAGAAGAAATTCCAGGCGATTGGAATGTAGTTCCTGAAGGCAAATTTAAAAGCAGCGGTCCATTAGTTTTTTGGCCATTTAATTTTAAATACATCGGAAAGAGCGAAGACGCAATTAAAGTTCTTGCTTATATGGAAGTTAATACTCAATTCATGAGACTTGAAAACTATAATATAGAAACTAAAGACAAATTAGTTACTTTATCTGGAAAAGTTGAATTAGTATTTCAAGAAAAGTTAATGGAAGAAGGAGGCAAAAAATGAAACTTTGGATAAAAGCAGCCATCTTCGGTTCCATTTTCATGGTATTGTTCTTTTTATATAGAATGAATCAAGCAAACTCTGTTGTATATATTGCTCAACCTCAATATACAGAAGCAATAACACTGCCTCAGCCGGTTATAAGAAAAGAAATAAAACGAGATGAACTGCTTATAGGTTTACCTGTTGATAAAGAACCATTTAGACCATTATTCTTCGAATCAATGGAATTAAAAGGTATCATGAAAGATAACTTTGGCAGATGGTTGGCTATTTTCACAGATGGAAAATCTGAAGCTGGTTCTCGTTTAATGAAGTTTGCTGCTGGTGATACCCATGACGGTATTACACTTTTAAATGTTGATAACAAGGGCTGTATTATAAGATACGGCAATATTGAACGAAGATTTGAAGTTAAGTAAAAGAATCTAAAAGGAGTTATAAATGCTTAATAAGATTAATAAAGTTTTAGCAATAGCTGTGCTTGCATCAGCTTTCAGCATTCCTGCATACTCTCAACCAATTAATAACAGTTCCTTACTTGGAATGCAGCAGAGCAACAAACTTACTCTTTCTATAAACGAAATAAGTACAGAAGAAGCAGTTAAACTAGTATGTGAACATTTCGGCTATATCCCAATGCTTCACATGCCATTAACAGATAATGTAAGCGTAGAACTAGTTAATGCTAGCTTTGAAGAAGCTATGGAAAAAGTTCTTGGTAATAGTTCTACTGACTACATGATAGAAAATAATCGTTTGCATGTATTCAAACCAAGAGAATCCTGGTCTCGTTTCTCTGATCAGGCATCTGGTCCTGCCGGAAATGCTGGTAATAACCAAGGTGCACCTCAGCCAAAAGCAGAACCAATAATTACAAAGATTATCCCTTTAGGCAAAAGAACAGCAACTGATATTCAGAAGCTTGTTAAAGAATTGAACCCACAAATCAGTGTTGTTCATGATGCTCCTACAAACTCTGTAATTGTTATGGGTCCAGAAAGCATGGTTGCTGCTTCCGAACTCCTTTGCAAGAGCATTGATGGGATGGAAGTTAAACAAACTGCTACCGATACTTCTAAGTTGGTAAAAGGCTTAAGATACATAACCCAGACTTTTGAACTGGAACATGCTAATTTTGATGAAATAGAAGAAGAACTTTCTACCATTATCGAAAGAGACACAAATTCAAGTTCTGGTTCTAGTTCATCTGCAGCTAACCTAAGAGATAAAGACGGCAATCCTATAGAAACAGAATATTTCCTTTTGGATAAAGCCAGAAGAATATGTGTTGTTCATACTTCTGTAGAAAAATTTGCCGTTATAGAATCCTATTTTAAAGCTATTGATAAACCATTACCTCAGGTTCTTATTGAAGCTAGTATTGTTGCTGTAGATGATGGCTTAGAAAAACAGCTTGGTATTAAATGGAATGGCTTAGAAGGAACTTCAGGCTATATAGCTCCACAGGGTAATAATCCTACTAATAATAGTTTTAAAGATTTTATTAAATTTGGTGGAACTTGGGATTTCTCTAGTGTTCAGGCTTTATTAAAAGCTGTTGAAACAGACAACAAGAGTCAGATTCTTTCTAGACCAAGAGTTATTACTGTTACCGGCAAAACTTCAAGCATTCATGTTGGCGATGAAATACCTTACAGCTCTGGCACATCTGTAACCGATGGCGGCACCACAACTTCAAGCGTTGCTTTTAAAGAAGTTGGTATTAAGCTTGATGTTACTCCAGTTGTTAATCTGAATGACAATACCATTCAACTTAATGTAATTCCTGAAGTATCTCAATGGGTTAGAGATGTTGTAATGGGTAACAATATTGTTCCTCAGGTTTCTACAAGAAGAGCTGAATCAACCATAAAAATAAAAAATGGTGAAACAATGGTTATTGGTGGTCTAATTGAAGCTAAATCTGTTAACGATGTCTATGAAGTGCCTCTTTTCAGCAAAATTCCATTAATAGGCAAGGCTTTCAGAAGTAAAACAACAAATAATACAAAAACCAACTTGATTATCCTTCTTACTGCTCATATAGTTGATGAAGCTCATAAAAACACTGTTACTCCTAAAGCAGTTAAAGAAATAAATCAGATTAAACCTTTGAGAAATTCTGAAACTATAACTGAAATTTCTGAACCAACAGTAGATGGTCCAAATGTTTATGGTGAAACTATTGTATGGCCAAAACCAGTTGAAGAAACTAATACAGAAGCTAACACTAACACCAATAACAAAAAAGTAATCAGATCTTCAAATATGGTAGTTGGTTATTCAGAAGAAAAATCTGATAAAGATACTAAGGTTAAGAATACTGTAGTTGATAATACTGAAGAAAATACAGATACAGACCTTAGAGAAAACACAGAAACAGAAAAATATCTGATAAAAAAATTAAAAGAAATTCGTGAAACTCGTAATAATAAATAATTATTGCTGAATTCTAAAATTGCCCTTCAAAATTAATGAAGGGCAATTTTCAATATTCTAAGAACCGAATTCAATATTAGTTTATATAATAAAAAAAATAAGGCGATATAACAATGAAACAAATTGGCGATATTCTGATAGAAAAGGGGCTAATTACAGAAGGACAGCTCCAAAAAGGTCTTAAAATAAGTAAAGATCAGAATACCAGACTTGGCAAAGCTCTGATTGACTTAGGTTATATTACTGAACCAGAGCTTCTTTCAACACTTTCAAAACAGTTTGGCATACCTATGATGCCACCGGGTGAACTTGTTGTTGACCCAACTCTTCTACATTTTATCACTCCACAATTAGCCAAAGAATATAATATTATCCCCATAACCCAAAAGGGTGATGCTATTTTACTTGCTACTTCCGACCCAATGAATACAGCCATAGTTGGAAGACTAGAAACCCAGCTTGGACGTAGAATTATTTTTAATCTGGCGACAAATGAACAAGTAAACGGAGCTATAAAACGTAATTATCTTGGAAATGAAGACATGCTCAGCAGTATGCGCTTCATGGAAGATTACAAAGTAGATTCCATATTAGATACGGTTAATCCCGATGATGCTCTATTAGAAAGTGGTCCTGTCGTTAAATTTGTTAATCAGGTATTAATTGGTGCAATCAAAGAACGTGCATCAGATATTCACATTGAACGAGATGGTCATGATTTTCATATAAGATACCGTATAGATGGTATCTTAAAAACTATGTTCAGACCCAAACTTAGTCTGCACCCAATGATTACTTCTAGAATCAAAGTTATGGCAAAACTTGATGTCAGTGAACATAGAATTCCTCAAGACGGTAGAATTATGTTTGATGCAGAAGGTCGAAAAGTTGACCTTCGTATTGCAGTTTGCCCCTGTATTGACGGCGAAAATATAGTATTAAGAGTTTTAAATAGTCAGAGTAAAGCCCCTGAACTAGAAAAGCTTGGTTTTTCCGATAAAAGCTTAGAAAAAATAAATGAATTGATTTCTCATAATTTTGGTTTGATACTTGTTGCTGGTCAGACAGGTTCAGGTAAAACCACTACACTTTATTCTATTTTACAGAAACTGAATCAAGAAAGTGTAAAAATAATTACCCTTGAAGACCCTGTTGAAATCAGACTTCCAACTTTAAATCAGATTCAGGTAAACACAAAAGTAGATTTGACCTTTGCTTCAGGACTTCGTTCTATTCTTCGTATGGACCCAGATGTTATTCTGGTTGGTGAAATACGTGACGAAGAAACCGCTATGTTGGCAACAAACGCCGCTATGACAGGTCACCTTGTTTTCTCTACTGTTCACTGCGGTAACACTTCTGAAGTTCCTGTAAGACTTGCTGAAATGGGTGTTGAACCCTATCTAACCGCAAACGTTCTATTAGGAATGATTTCACAAAGACTTGTCAGAGTTAATTGTACTCACTGTCTTACAGAAGAAGAAGTTCCACTAGAACTTAAAGAAAAACTGGGTATAGATTTTAAAACATTTATAGGCAAAGGATGTGCTGCTTGTGCAGGTATAGGTTATAGAGGCAGAAGCTGCATAGAAGAAATAACTATAGTAAATTCTGAAATTCGTAAGAAAATAATAGAAAGAGCAACCAGTCAAGAACTTGAAGCTACTGCAATTCAACAAGGAACCATTGTTCTGAAAGAAGCAGGACTGAACAAGCTTCGTAGCCATATTACTAGTGCTACAGAACTGGCTAGAGTATTATAAAAAGGAGTAAAATATGGCTTTTTATCAATATCAGGCAAAAGATTCTAATGGAAAAATTATAACAGATAAAATAGAGGCTGAAAATCAGTCTAGTGCAGTAAATATTCTTGAAAATAAAGGCTACATAATTACTTCTATAGATGAAGTCAAAGAAGAAGGTCAGGTTCTTGATACCGACTTAAACCTTTTCAACAGAAGAGTATCTTCAGAAACTTTATCAACCTTTCTTATTCAACTTTCTATAATGATAAAATGTGGTGTAAGCTTAGCTGAAGCCCTGCAGTCTTTAGAACATGGTGAAGACAACCCTACTTTTAAAAGCTGTTTAGAAGATTTAAGAAGCCGAGTTTATAATGGTGCTTCTTTCTCAGAAGCTTTAAGTCACCATATGGATATTTTTGATAAGTTCACCGTTGCTATGGTTCGTGTTGGTGAAACAGGCGGTGTTCTTGAACAGGTTTTGGTTAAACTTGCTGCAAGCAGTAAACGCAGAACAGCACTGAAGGGTCAGATTATAGGAGCCTTAGCTTACCCTTGTGTTTTGTTAATTGTTGCAGGAATAGTTTTATTAGTTCTTATGGGCTTTGCTGTTCCTAGATTTGCTGAATTATTTACTAAAGCGGGGCTAGAATTACCAATAGCGACAAAAATACTCATTTCTGTAAGTAATTTTGTATCAACCAACTGGATAGCAGTTTTGGTTGCTTTTGTTGTATTGATTGTAATGATAGTTTATTACGCATTAACAGAAAGCGGTCGTAACAATTTGGTAGAAACATCTCTAAAGATACCTGTTCTAAGAGATGTTTCCAAAAGATATTTTGTTGTTCAGATTGCAGAATCAATGGGTCTTTTGTTACAAGCAGGCGTTCCATTAAGAGAATTACTATTAGCTATAGAAAACACTATGACTATACCAACCCCCAAAGCTACTGTTCAGAAAATGAAAGATTATATTGATCAGGGCAGTAATTTAAAAGCAGCCTTAGACAACGACCCCATTTTCCCTCCAATGGCTCAAAAACTTATTGAAACGGGTGAAACTACAGGGACAATGGATTCAATGTTCAATGAAATTGCTACCTATTATGATGAACAGCTTAATTCCGCTATTAAAGCAGCTTTAAGTATTATGGAACCCTGTCTAATTGTTATTATGGCTGTTCTAGTTGGCTTTATCATGATTGCAGTATTCATTCCTCTATTCAAGATGAGTTTTATAAGACCTAAGTAAAGAGTTGAAACAAATGATAAACTACTTAAAAAAATCTAAAGGTTTTACTCTAATGGAACTGTTGCTAGTTGTTGCGGTATTAGCAATACTAGCTGCAGTAACTATGCCATACTTTAATGAAGCATATCTTACAATGAATGATGGACCTGCAGAACAAATGACTGTAAATCTCATATCTTCAGCAAGAAGTATGGCTATTGCAGGTCGAGTAAAAGAATCTACCATAACTTTTAAAAAAGATGGTACAATAACAGTTGGAGATAATATTTATAAATTACCTTCTAATTTTTCAATAGATATTACTTCAGACAAAAGTTTTACTTTTGAATTAGATGGTAAGGTTACTCCGCAGAACGAAACCATAACAATTAAAAGGAACGGTTATTCCAAAACAATAGCCGTTAAATAAAAGATGAAAAAAAGGATTAATAAACTAGGTTTAAGTTTGATAGAATTAGTAGTGGCTTTACCTATGCTTGCTTTTGTTTTTCTTGGAATAGCCTATATGATAGCTATAACAGGGAACTTTACTACAACAGAAATAGCTAAAGCCAAGACCCAGACTGCAGCAAATAATATTTTAATGCTTATAAAAGCTGAACGATTTTCAATACTCAATAATCTTGGTTTTACTGTAACTAGTGATAGTAATGGCAATAAAAAGGTTGACACTGTTGTAATTCCTACAGATTCAATAGTTCACCCTGATGGAGTTACAAATTTAAAACTATTCTTAGAAGAACAAAACCCTGATGCTGGTTCAAATATTTCAAGCGGTAATAAAATCTGTGTAATAAAAGTTATAGCTCCAGATTTTAATGACATTCAAACCGAAATTAAAACGGTTTCTTTTTGAGGTTGAAATAATAAATGAATAAAAAAGCTTTTACATTACTAGAATTGATGTTGGTTGTTGTTATTCTAGCAATAATAGCAGCTAGTGCCATTCCTTTTATGATTAATTCTATTGGTGGCTTTAATCAGATAACTGCTCAAGAAGATATAATTAATTCTTTACAAGAAATTAGTACAGTTATAAGTCGTAGAATAATATTTGATAACGAATCCTCTAGTATTGACCATCTTAACGAAATAATAAGCAGTTTTGCCAATAGTTCATCAGGGAATAACTATAACTTAGCAAACGGAATAGTTGTTAAAAAGTTAACTAGTACCGATGTAACAGATTGTACATATACTAAAGATGGTAAAAGTGTAAAAATACCTAATTGCATTAGAATCACTTTAACAGCTTCAAAAAACGATTCAGAACATAAATTGAATTTTATTGTTTATCCGGCAGTTGAATAAAATAAAATGTCCTTACCCCCTTTCTTGGAGGCGATGCTTCCCCACGTAAGGGGGATTTTAACATTAAATTAGATTATTAAAAATAAGTTAGATAATTCTAATTTTTTCTTGCTATTTTTTATTTTTCAATGTATATTAACTTCTGAAAGATAAATGAATTAAATTTATCTCTCCTAACACTTTGCAAGAAGCTGTTAAACGCGAACTAATTTCGTTTAACCTTTTTTGGTAGTCAATAAATTTTTTATTTTAATCCCTTGGTAACCACCGAGGGATTTTTTTATGTCATTTACAATAATCAATGTTTCAAGATGTAGCACCATCCAGGCGCAATAATTATATATCATCTATTCCGTGGGTGTCAAAGACACCCACGGTTATTAAAGTAGTGACTTCCAGTCACTATTAATAAACTTCTGTATTTGTTGTGTCTGGAAGACACAATTTCAATAACCTAGGGCGTTGAAAACGCCCTAGGTACAGATACATAAAATAATCTGCGCCTGGAGGGCGCTACAATAATAAAAATATTTTTTTCTTGACTCTGCCAATAAAAAATGATATAAAACCCCACGTGAATTTGGGTAAATTGTTTTACAAATTTTAATTTATATTTAAAAAGGAAACGTACATAATGAACAGAAAAGGTTTTACATTGATGGAACTCCTACTCGTTGTTGCAGTTCTTGCTATTGTTGCTGCAGCTGCTGCTCCTACTTTCTTCGGTGGTGCTCAGGATGCCATGAACGAAGCTAAAAGAAGCCAATTCTTAGCCGCATATCAGAACACTCTCTCTGGTGCAAATGTTATGATTTCAATAGCTGCCGCTCAAGGTAAATCTGCTCCAGATAACTGTGACTTAAGCACAACTAACCTTGTAGAAGATTCCAATAAAAAATTAGATTTTTATGCTCCAGAAGCTGGCAGAAAATTTATGGGTGGTTCTAATGGTAATGATGAAAGAGTACTCAAAGCCATTTATGTTAATTCAACCAAGGGTGTAAGAATATACTGCAATAATACTGAAGTTGTTGCTACAGCAACTTGGGATATGATTAAGAATTACAACTAATATAAATATCCAAAAGAGCCTCTTAACGAGGCTCTTTTTTTATGTCTTGTTTTTCTTCTCCCATTTTATTCACTTTCATTTTATGCTTTGAATCCAAAGTCTTAATAAATTGATAAATTTTACTAGATAAAGTATATTTGCATTTCATAAATATTTATTAATGAAAATAGAAAGAATAATTGTAACGTTATGAAATCAATATTAGATTTTTTAGAAAAGAAAAGTAAATTACTAAGTTTGCTGATTATATCTATTGTTTTTCTTATTATTCCTATGAAAATAATTCAGTATGGTTGGCTTCCTTCAGATGATGCCAGAAGACATGTAGCATTTTCAACATTAAATTGCAAATGGTCAGACATCTTAGTTATTGATAAAAAATTCGATACAGATCACAATGCAGGTTGGCATCAAATATTAAGGTTTTTACATAAAAAAATGGGTTTCACCAAAGATGGTCTGATTAGGTTTTCTGTTATAGCTCTATATCTGTTAGTAAATTTGACTGGAATTCTCGTCTCTCCATCACCTGTATGCTGGTTACTTGCTATATTATTCTTTCTGATATGTGATACAGCTGTTTCGCCAAGATTAATGCTCGGGCGCCCTTATATTTTTTCATGTGCTGCAACTCTTATAATATTACGTCTCTTTGCTTTACCCAATTCAACAGAAGAATTTGATAGCAAAAAAAAGAATTTTTATAGAATTATATCTGTAATTGTTTTAATTGCACTAAGTACATGGATACATGGGAGCTGGTATTTATTTTTATTGATTCCTTTTTCATTTTTACTTGCAGGAAAACTAAAAGAATCTATTGTATTAACTGCGTGTGTAATAACAGGGACCTTAATTGGTGCTGCAATGACAGGGAATTTCGTAGATTTTCTTAGTTATCACTTTAATGCTACATTTACAATCTACAGCGAAAAAACATTTAATTGGTTATTAGTAAGTGAAAACTCTTCTGGAAATCAATACACTTATTTTATACTTTTTTTATTTGCCATTATTGCTCTATGTATTTATAAAAAGAAACTCACATTTAAAGAACTAACTAATGACCCAGCTTTCATTTTAGTGTTATTAAGCTGGTTACTTAGCATAGAGATTATTCGATTCTGGGAAGACTGGGGAAGAATGGCTTTATTATTCTGGCTATCTTATAGATTTAAGGATTTAATTGCCTCTTCAAATACCCTTAAAGAACCCAGAGTAAAATACTGTCTTTTTACATTTATCATTCTTGCTACTTTTTTTATAACCACCAATGATGGTGGGGGCAGATTTTCTAAAATTGTTTTCGACCTACCTATTGACTTTAATGAAGAACGCCTATCAGGCTGGGCCCCCGAACCTGGCGGAATTGTTTATAGCGACAGCATGGGGGTTTTTTACAAACATTTTTATGAATATCCAACTGCTCCTTGGAAGTATATTTTGGGTTTTGAATCTGCAATTATGCCCGTTGAGGATAAAAAGATCCTTAGAAAAATAGGATATAATTTTAGACATCCAGATGAATTTATTCCTTGGATAAATAAAATGACTAAGGCAGATAGATTGATAACGGTAGGCTCTGTCGGTGATTTTCCACAATTAGAATCTATCCAAGGAGCAAGAAACTATTGGATTTACCGTCTTAAAACAGCTACAGAAACAGCCGATATAAACGCTTCAGGAACAGCTAGTATAAATGCTACGGCAACAGCAGATTTAAGCGCTTCCGAAACATTCAATATTAATGTCTCTGAAGCAGCCAACATAAATTCATCTGATACCACTAACATAAATTCAAAATAATAAATACTCTAAAAAGACAAATGCAAAGCTTTGGAGTATTTATTGTAGTTGATAGTTGTTGTAATTATTGTTTTAGCGAAGGCTGGATTGCTACGCCTCTTTCAGAGGCTGTGCTAAAACTAATTTTTAAGTCCAAATTAGATTGTGCTAATTGCCTACACATTTGTCATAAAAAGTATAGCGTATGGGCTTTAGCCCTGAAAGCTATACGTTTATGACAATGGGTAGGCTACAAACAAATAAATACTGAATTTTCATCAAATTACGAGTTTTAGCACAGCCTCTACGA
>JAFPZP010000046.1 GCA_017417215.1 Candidatus Rifleibacteriota bacterium
ATATCTTATATCTTATATCTCATTTCTAAATCTCTTCCTCAAAACAGCCGATATTTATTGTCGAATGGAGATAAATATGACAGGCAAAAATATCAGTATTTGGTTGATTCTATTAATAAGTTTAACTTCTTGTTTTGTTTTTACAGGATGCTCAGATGTAGGAGCCAATAAACGAACTAATCCTGTTGCAGGAGAAACTGATGCTGAAACAACGGTTTCAACAGGAACTTCTTCGACAGACACAACTACAAGAACAACAGAAAGCAGTTTTTTGCCTGTAGTTAATATTTACGCTTCTCAAAACGTTGTTGGAGCTAATTCAGAAGTCAACCTTAGAGCAGAAGCCATAGACCCGGCAGGAGCTCCTGTTACTCTTACCTGGGATGCAAATGAAGGTATATTAACAAGTGTCGACGGTTCATCTGCAGTATGGCAGGCCCCTTCCCAAAGTTCAAAATCTATCGTAAGCTGTACTGCTACTGACGTTAGAGGCGGGAAAACAACAGCAAACTTAGAAATAGAAGTTATTGGCAACTCAAAATACAATGTAAACATACTAGTTGATAGATGTTCTTTAAATGCTAGTGTTAGCAGCGAAAACCCAGAAAATGCTTTTGTTCCAGTAGCAGGAGCCAGAGTTTATTTAAAAGCATTCAACAGCACAAGTATTACAGATAAATCAGGAAATGCCGAATTTGATGTAACTCAAGCAGAAACCATCGCAACCTATTCAGAAATAACAGTAACTTATAAAGACTGGGATATCCACTATTACGCAAAGCTTACCTCGATTACCGGAAACGAAGTAAAAGATTACCTTGTTTTTTCTCCTGGATATCAGAATATGAGTGTAGCTTTGGCTAATGGAGATTCTTTTGACCTCAAAAAAGGGATGATTGAAGTCTCTACCACAGAAAAAAACACCATAGGCGTTCTTGAACCTCTATCCGATGTTTCTGTACATTGTTCTGCCGGACAAGGAGTTTCCAGCCAAGAAACAGGAGAAATATTAATATCATCTTCCTATTCTGGCACTCAAACAAACATTAGTTTGTCCAAAATAGGCTACAGTGATATATCAAATAAAAGTGTTCCCTTGAGCCAAAACTCTCTAACTATAGTATCTGCACAAATGACAAGGAATTCCAATATACTTGACACTGAGGCTGCTATATCTTTTATACGCCCTTATAGTTACAAAACAAATGTAGCAGTAATGGATCCATTTGTTATTGGCTTCAATCAGGAAATGGAAACTTCTTCTGTATTTAATTCAATAAATGTTATGGTTCAGAATAAGAATACCGGTGAACTATTTCAGATGACTGGCGAAAAAATCAAAGAATTCTTCGATATAAAGTGGGAAGATAACACTCTGGTTTATCTATACCCCAAAACCGGATACAAAGCCAGCACCAGATACAGTTTACTTTTAAATAACTGGACAGCAAGAACTATAGACGGCAGATACCTTAAAAACTACGTAGGTATGTATTATGAATTTGAAACAGATGAGGATCCTGCCCCAAAAGTATTAGCTTTTGAACCAGTTAATGGAGCTAAAGATGTTAGCAGAAACGGACCATTTACTATTTATTTTGATAGAAGCATAACTCCTGAATCACTTTATGAAAATACTGAAATAGAAGTTGTAGATATTGATTCTAATTTAAGTATGACGATAAAAGGTTCTTCAATAAAAAGCATTTTCTCTGTCGTCTGGCGTGACAACAACACAGTGCTTCAGTTAGTTCCTTATAGAACTCTATCTCCAAGGAATTCTTATCAAATAAGAATTAAAAAATGCAGCTTCAAATCTGCTTCAGGACAAGCCATTTCAGGACTTGAAAACTTCTGGACAGAGTTCACTACAGGGGGAATGTAGGAGCCAAGCTTGACTGAAAAAAGGCTGATGCCTTTTTTCGGTTTTTAGGGTTTTGAGTTTTTAGAGGCTATAGCCTCTTTCTGTTTTTATTGTTTATTCGACAGTTAAAAAGCAATGAATATTTGAAATTTTCGTTAGTTTTCAGACTATCTAATAACAATAAAAACAACAAAAACCAACTACAAAAACTACCTTTAAATGGTTATTATTATAGTTGGTAATCGGTAGTTATTGTTTTGACTATCTTCTATCTTAAATCTTCTATCTTAAATCTTCTATCTTAAATCTTATATCTTAAATCTTATATCTAAGAAATGAGCAATAAAAAAACAATAAGACGAATAGCTGAATGCGGAATCTTAATGGCTCTTGCCTTGGCGCTATCATTCTTTAAAATTATAAAACTTCCTTCTGGAGGCTCGGTTACTTTAGCCATACTTCCATTAGTGATTATTTCTGCAAGGCAAGGATTTTTAATAGGCTCTCTATGTGGTTTTGCTTTTGGAATTCTACTTTTAATTAATGGACCGTACATTGTACATCCGATTCAATTTTTATTGGATTATCCAATAGCTTATTCAACCATGGGAATAGCTGGAATAATAAAATGGGAAAATAGTCTAAAAGCAACAACGGCAACAACTATAGCAAATATAATGAAATTTCATTGCCATGTTATTGCCGGTGTTGTTTTCTTTAGTCAAAGCCAAAAAAACTTTAATGAAGCATTAACATTTAGTTATGCCTACAATTCTGGGCATTTACTTCCTGAAACCATAATCTGTGCTGCTATCGTTTGGTTTATCGCGATGAAGCACAAAGAATTATGTTCACGTCAAAACCTAGACTAGCAGCTCAGTGGTTTTCTAGCTTAATACTATTCATCAAGCTACAGTAACTTTATCACTGCCAAGACAGCGGGTGCAGATATATCCAGTTACACGTTTACCTTTAACAAGAACGCGTTTTTTCTGGAGGTTGATGCTCCAGCGTCTTTTTGTGCGGTGATGAGAATGGCTAAGTGCATAGCCGACTTGTGGGCCACGATTGCAAACCATACATACTCTAGACATTTTCAAACCTCCAAATAGAGCTTTAGTGAGCAAAGAGTATATCAGAATATTTTCCAAATAGCAAGACTTTTTTACACCAAAGAGTGTACATTAACTATCAAAAAAATATCTTTACTGAAAAGAATAAAAAATACAATTTTTCTCTTTCGCTATCTAAAAAAAAACATTATAATTATGATGACCAAAAAATATATAAGAGGTATAAGTATGAAAAAACAGAACATAAAAATATTTTTACTGTTAGCTCTACTTGTGGCAAGTCATAATTCATTAACATTTGCTAATGATGACCCCATGAATATTAGAAAAAAACCTTCTTCTAAAATAGAAACAGAAAAAGACAAACAAAAAGACTTAGAAGAAATAATTAAGAATAGCAATGGAAAGGTTATTGCTCCTAATCCAAACGCTGCAAAAGAAGAAGTTAGTGAAGAACCACAATATATTATTCACGAAGTACAAAAAGGCGAAAGCCTGTCTCTTATAGCCAAGAAATACCTTGGTGATGTTAACAAATGGAAAGAATTAGTTGAACTCAATAAGGGTGAATTCCCTTCTTTAGTCAGCAATCCAAATCTTATCCACCCAGGTTGGAAGATAAAAGTTCCTGTAGTAAAAGAAGAAGAAGACAAATCTGAAACTGACAACAAAAAAGTTGATGAAAATACAGAAGATAAATCTGATGTTACTGTAACAGATGTTTCAAAAGAAAGTGAAGATGTAGAAAAATCAGTCTATGAACACTTATCTGTTCAGGCAAAAATGAATATGTTGCAGAAGAGCATAGATAAAGCCAATAGAGCAAATCCAAATAGATTAATTTTGGATTTGGATACTGGAACTATAAAATACATGATAGACAAAGGTTACTTAGACAGAGATCTTTGGATGTCAATGAACCCACCATTTGGTTATACCTATGTAGTTAATAAATACACAGGTCAAGTTCAGCTTGTAAACAGCAGAAACGTTGCTTTAACAGAAGCACAGATAAAAGAACTTGATAATAAGCTAGCAAGCAAAAAACGTGATGGTGTCGATCAATCAGTTAAGGATAATGAAGCATGGCTAGCTAACGGCACTGTTCCCAATAACGACAACAAGAACAACACTAACAGAAATACAGATCGTTCTAGGAATGACAACTCTAGAGTAACAGACAACAGTTCTAGAAACAACGGCAATAATAGCTCTAGAAATACTAATAATAATTCTAGAAACAATAATAATTCTAAAAATAACAACAAAAATAGTTCTAAAGATAACGATTCTAGAAACAATAGAAATAATTCTAGAGACAATGATTCTAGAAACAACAGAAACAATTCTAGAGACAATGATTCTAGAAACAATAGGAATAACGATTCTGACAGAAGCCGTGGTTCAAGCTCTTTGGCTGATTCTATAGGTAACTTCTTCAAGAAAATATCTGATGCTATAAACGATATTGGTGACGGAATAAGCAAAACCGGCAAAGAAATCAAGAGAACAACAGAAGATGTTGTTGACGGTGTCAAAGATGCAACCAAAAAAGCTAAACGAACTGGCGAAGATATAATCGACGGCGTTAAAGACGCTACTAGAGATGCCAAACGTGCTGCTGAAGACGTTGCTGATGGCGTCAAAGATGCAACTAAGAAAGCTAAACGTACCGGCGAAGATATCATTGATGGCGTAAAAGACGCTACCAGAGACGCAAGACGTGCTGCCGAAGATGTTGCTGATGGTGCTAGAGATGCTGGTAGAGAAGCAAGACGTGCTGTCGAAGATGTAACTGACGGTGTTAGAGATGCTGGTAGAGAAGTAAGACGTGCCGGCGAAGATGTAGCTGATGGCGTTAGAGACGCTGGCAGAGGTGTCAGACGCGCTGGTGAAGACGTTGCCGATGGCGTTAAAGATGCTGGCAGAAGCGTCAGACGTGCTGGCGAAGATATAGCTGATGGCATTGAAGACACTAGCAGAGAAGTAAGAAGAGCTGTCGAAGACGTTTCTGATGGTGTTAGACGCACAGGCAGAGATGTAAGACGCGCTGCTGAAGACGTTGCTGATGGTGTTAGAGACAGTAGCAGAGATATCAGAAGGGCTGCAGAAGATGTAGCTGATGAAGTCAGAGACACAGGCAGAGATTTCAAACGACTTGGCGAAGATATAGCTGATGATGCTAAACAAACTGGTCAAGAATTTAAACGAGCTGGTGAAGAAATAGTTGACGGCTTCAAAGATGCAGCCAAAGAATTTGAAGACTTATTCAACGGCTGGTTCTAAGAGAAAGGTTGTCTGTTTTTATCTTATAAAAACTATTTAAGATTTTTATAAGAAAAAACTGTTTTACACCTCTTTATATTTGGTTTATAATAGGGTCAGGGTTAATAATCCTGGCCTTATTTTTTAGCGAGGGAGAATGAATATGAAAAACATATTAAAAAAACTTACTGCAGCTGCTTTTGTTTTATTTTTTACAGCAAATGTCAATGCAGCCGAAAATAATCTTTCAAATAAAATATTATTTGTAGAAAAAGAAGCCGCTGGCTCAACTTATTTATCTGTAATGGATCCAAGTGGATCAAACAAGAAACGTTTGACCCCATCAATGTTCAATATAATATTACCTAAATATAATGACAAAAGCGGTTGGGTAGCATTTACCAATCAAACCGTAGACATGAATTCAGAAATATATATTTTGAACAAAACCGGTGATCAGTTGAAAAAGGTTTTAACAAATGCTTCTTTTGAAGATTTTTCACCAGACGGTAGATCTTTCCTTTATATAACCACTGACCAGAATGCTTCTCTCTATATCTATAACATTGCCAAAAAAGAAGCTACTAAGGTTTCTCAGACTCTCAAAGTAACATCAGCCAACTGGTCTCCAGACGGTGAATGGATTGTTGCTTCAGTATTAACAGATGATGGTACATTAGACCTTTATTTGATTTCTTGCTATGCTCAGGGCATTATAAGAGCAACTCAGACTCCAAATGTTAATGAAGCTTTTCCAAAGTTTTCAAACGACAATCTAAAAGTTGCTTTCTATACAAATCGCCATGGTGCTAAGAACGAAATAGAAATTCTTGGTGTTGGCGTTAAGAACAATCTGGCCTTAACAAGACCAATGTTAGTTGGAACTCATCCAAGTTTTTCACCAGATGATAAACAAATTGTTTTCCAAGACGGTAACGACATATGCGTTAGTGATTTAAACGGTCATGAACCAAAGAAAATTGGTACTGGCAGCACTCCATATTGGACTAAATAATTAAATAATTAAACAGAGGTTCTCATGATTAATTTAAAAACTATTCTTGTTCCCGTTGACTTTTCAATAGGTTCAAAAACAGCATTAGATTATGCAGCAGCCTTCGGAGTCGATTTTGGAGCACAAATACATGTTCTTTGTGTTGTTGAAGAAGAATCATTAACAGCTAATATAGGTGGCGACCCACTGAACACCAGAGAAAGCTGGCGTAAAGAAAATCTAAAAAAACTTGATGAATTTATTCCTGAAAAGTATAAAGATTTAGATATTCTAAAGCGTGTTGAAGGCGGTTTGACCTATGAAGCCATTCTCAAATATGCTCAAGAAAACAATATAGACCTAATTATAATGGGTGCTAATGGTCAGGCTGGCTTTATTGAATCATGGCTTGGCGGAACCACTTATGAAGTTGCACGAAAAGCTCCATGTGCTGTATTAACCGTTAGACCAGAAGGTTTTGGCTTTATTAAAGAAGAATAAAGCTATTTATTAAAGCGTTCAACAATCCGATTTAAGCGTTCTGCCGCTTGAATCGGATTTTCTTTTGGAGAAACAGCTACATCTACCAATAGGGGTACATCAAGTTTAGGTAGCATAGACAAAGCATCTTCTAGAAACATAGCATTAACGCCATTTCCTATATTTAAAACAAAAAAGTTGTCTTTATGCGAATTAGAAACAATCTGTTCAGGCTGAACTGCTCCTCTGAATCTTGTATAGGAAACAAGAGGATTCCAAGCATATGATGACCGATAAAGATTCAAGTTATCAGGAATATCTTCTTCTTTCCATTCTTTTGAGAGAATAGCTGTTAGACCCTGTTTATATACATAGGCTAAGGCATTCAGATTAGAAAGATTGAAACACCAATCTAGTGTAAACTTGAGCTTGGGCAGAAGTTTAGCAAGTCTAAAAGCTTCCCAGCCAAAACAGATGAATCTTTTATCCGAATGCTTCTTGATACTTTCATAAACAGCATTGAAATCTTTTGAATTCAATACAGGGTTAAGCCAATAACTTATATTTTCAGAATTGCGCTTGTTATCAGCTAGCTGGTCTCTTTCATTCCAAGGAATAATTAAATTATCTGTTTTTAATAATTTAGAAAGAAGTTTTGTTTCATTCCAAAGCCTTAAAACAAGCTTTGCCTTCGGCTTCAAAGAAAGAGAAGATTTATCAACACAAAACTTATTGCCTTTGTTTAACAGGTATTTAATTAAAGAGCTGTCACCCTGTGTCGGAGGAAGCTTTTCAAGCATATTCAGATTTTCAACCAAAGCTCTTTTAAGCTTTTTCAAAGAGCTGGAATTGATATGAAGTCTTTCACCCAAATGGTCTGTAATATGGCGCTCAGACTTGTAATCTTCCCCAATAACAGAAAATTTTTCCTGCAAAGGACCTTCATCTAAGCCTTTTAGCATAGCATTTTCAAGCAATTCATCTGTTTCAAGATGAAGCTTATGACCATTAAATAAAGCTTCAACAGCTAGTGGAGTTCCTTCATAACCAGACCAGAACAAATCAACAGAGCGTCGTTCCATTGATTTATCCCATTTGGATTCCCAGTTTTCATCGCTACTTTTAGAAGTTCTTCTTATTTCTGTTTTGGCAGGAATATTAGGCGGTAAACCTCTGACCCAGATTTTGTTTTTGCTCATTTTATCTTTTTGAGCAAAAGTAATTCTAGAACCTTTTTTTTCATTTCCTTCATACCAGAAGAGCCCATCACCGGCTTGTAGGCTATCTTTTAAAACTAACTCTGTCAGTCCATCAGAAAACTTACCAGTAGTGATTCCTACAATTAAACCTTCTCTGCCTGGATTATTTCCTGTTTTCCATTCAAAAGGTTTTTGAGGGCCATAAAAAAATCCATTAGAAGAAGCCCTTGAAAAGACTTCGTCAAGATTCTTCTCATCAAATGAATTATCTTCGTCTATAGCTGCTCTATAAGCCTTAACAACCTGATAGACATACTCTGGGCTTTTCATTCTGCCTTCAATCTTTAAAGAAGCAACACCAGCCTGTTTTAAATCCTTTATATTGTTAATCAATCTTAAATCTTTAGGGCTAAAAACGCAGTTATTGCTTTTTGAACCATCTAAAGCGTATTCTTTGCGACATGGCTGAGCACAGGTTCCCCGATTGCCTGAGCGTGTTCCTAAAGCAGCGCTCCAGAAGCATCTTCCCGAAATTGAGTAACACATTGCACCATGAACAAAGACTTCAATTTCAAATGGGGAATTATTTACAATATCTTCTATTTCCTTTTTTGAAGTCTCTCTTGGAAGAATGACCCGAGTAATTCCCAACTCTTTCAGCTCTTCCACCCCACCCTGTCCAAACCAAGCGCCTTGAGTGCTTAAATGCAAAGGTATTCTACTGCCTCTTTTTCGAAGCTCTACAGCAATGCCAATATCTTGAATAATCAAGGAATCAGGCTGCAAAGATTCCATAAAATCAAGAGTCTTTAAAAGCAGATTCCATTCGTGCTCAAAGACAATAGTATTAAGTGTTATATATAACTTTTTGTTTTGAGCTTTAGTAACTTTTCTTGCCCATCTTAAGCCAAATTCATCGAAATTTGAAGCAAAAGCTCTGGCTCCGAAACGTTTCCCAGCCAGATAAACAGCATCAGCACCAGCCAATATTGCGGCTTTTAAAGATTCGGCACTGCCAGCAGGGGCAAGAAGTTCCGGTTTATTCATAAACTATTATTCTCTTTCAATAAACCAGGTCAAAGCCAAGTGATAGACTTCAGAGCCTAATCCGCTTATAACTCCCTTTGCAACTGGGCTTACATATGAATGATGTCGGAATTCTTCTCTAGAAAAAATATTGGTAATATGTACTTCAACAACTTCAGCTTCCATAGCAGTAATACAGTCTCTTAAAGCTATACTGGTATGTGCTAAGGCACCAGGATTCATAATAATCTTTGCTGATTTTGGCAACGATTGTAAATAATCTAAGATTGCCCCTTCTGAATTACTTTGGAAAAACTTAATTTCTTCATTGTTAGCAAAGGCAGTTTCTTCTAAATCTCGGTTGATTTCATCCAAAGTAATGTTGCCATATTTCTGTGGCTCACGTTTCCCTAGCAAATTAAGATTAGGTCCATTAACTACATATATCATTGTTTTTCACCTTTATCTTCTGGCAAAAATAGTATTTCAAGTAAAGCATAGGATGACTTCATAAAAGTAATAAGTTCTGATGCGGTTCTTAAGCCAAAAAGCCGTTTAAAGAATCTGTTTTTTGTTCCCCAGAAACGTTGCATAAACTTTTTGTGTTCCGCATTAGTCCACAAATATTCGTCTCTTATGATTAGATGATCAATGTATTTGCATACTGGCAGTGTAATTCCACCACCAAACCAAGCATGACTTATCTGCAAACAAGCTTCAAAACCAGAATTTCTAATCTCTTTCAGTTTATTTACTATTTCTTCTGCATTAATAGCCTGAGGCTCATAAAGCCATATTCTCTTCAAAGGGAATAAGATATTGGAATAGCACACATCTTCTGTGCTTAAAAAAGAAATGCTCAGGTTTATTTTTAAATTCTGAAATAGTGCTCTAAGCCTATTTAGTTCATCAACATTCCATTTAGAGGGGTTAAAATGGAAAGCATCAAAACCTGATTTGGTAAGCCATACCAAAAGATTAGTCATCCACTCATCGCCAGGATATTCAAACAAAGTCGTTGAAAATTCCATTAGCCCCAACCAGGGTTGCCAAACTTCGAGGTTGTGAACGCTAAGCCATTTTTCTGGAAGAATAATATAACCAACGTCTACTAGTGGTTCGACAGGAATTTCCAAGTGAGAGTGCATATCGTTCTCCATCTGGTCACAAAAACCAGAAAGCTCATCACCACGAAGAATTCTCAACAAAGAAGATTTTCCTGTTCCATTGATAACAAAATCAAAATGCTTTGTCACATCAGACTTTATAAAATTGCACCCTAACTTTGTTTTGGGGAAAGCTTCTTTTATAGAAGAAAGAATAGTTTTAACGCTATCTATATCAGGTTCTTCAGCTAATCGACAAATAACTGCTTTTAATGGTGAAGAATTGTATAAACTGAGCATATCTTTGATTTGTGCTACAGGAACATCAATCAAAGCAATTCTTTCAGAATCTGTTGCTTTAAGACAATACAACCCAATTGGAGCTGATCTGGAAACTGAATGCCGCCAAGAAAGCTTATTCTTAACAGAGGCACCAGCCAGCTCTATCAGTAATATTTCAATCTTTCCTTTATCCATAAATTATTATCTCATTTACAGTTATCTACAAAAGACTTGAATAAAGCTCTGCTAAATTCGTCTGATTCAAAGGTTTCTTCTGGATGCCATTGAACACCCAGACAAAATCTTTTTGCATCATTTGATTCTATAGCTTCTATTATACCATCAGATGTTTCTGCTGCGGTAGAAAAACCAAAAGGAACTGCTTTTACTGCCTGATGGTGAAAAGAATTTACCATTAGCTTTTCTTCACCTGCTATTTCAGATAGTTTTGTATTAGGAGAAAAACTAACATAGTGTGTTAGAGACCATCTTGGTGAGGCTTGAGAGTGCTGAACAGAAGCCATAGAAGTTATATCCTGATGAACCATACCGCCTAAAGCGATTGCCATAACCTGTATGCCTCTGCAAATACCAAGCATAGGCTTTTTAAACTTATTATAAGCTAGTTCAGCAACTATAAGTTCAAACTCGTCGCGAAAAATATTAACACAGCCCAAAGCTGGTATAGGGTCTTCGTCTTGAAACTTTGGGTGAACATCTTCGCCACCAGCTAGAAGAATTCCGTCAACAAGGTTCAAATAACGTTCTGCCAGCCGATGAAGCTCATTTAAACTCACACCATGTATAAATGGAGCTGGTAGCAAAATCGGGTCGCCACCGCTTAATAATACTGCGTTAGAATATTTCCTTGAAACATATGTTCTAATACGCATTTCGTTGTCACGACAAGCACAGTCAGAGTAAAGAATGCCGATAAGAGGTCTTTCATTCATTTTAGAAGTTTCCTTTGCGCGAAGGATCTAATATATCTCTTAGTTCATCACCAAATACGTTAAAAACTATAACAAGAAAAGCAATACAAAGTCCTGGATAAATAACCAGACTTGGATTAGATATCATAAAATCTTTGCCAGTAGCAACCATTCCGCCCCAAGTAGGTAGAGAGGGATCAACTCCAAGACCTAAGAAACTTAAACTGGCTTCAGAAAGAACTGCTGTAGCCATTCCCATAGTGAAAATAACAGTAATTATAGGCATACAGTTTGGAAGTATATGAGTCAGCATAATTCTTAAATCTGTGGCGCCAAGAGTTTTAGCGGCAACAACATATTCTGCTGACCTGAGTTCAAGGGTTGCAGAACGAATAATTCGAGCCATTTCAGCCCAACCGACAATCGCAATTGCAAAAATAACAGTGCCTAGACCGCTTCCCATAAACATAGAAATAGCTATAGATAAAAGCAGACTTGGGAATGCTAAGAACATATCTACAACACGCATCAAAGCCCAGTCAAGCCAACCACCAAAATAACCAGCAGTTAAACCAACTATTAAACCAATTAGTAAAGCAAGAATACGTGAAGCAAAACCTATTAAGAGAGACAATCTTGCACCATGAATAATTCTTGAAAGAATGCACTGACCCAGATTATCGCAACCTAAGGGGTAACCAGAGGCATCTGCCCAGCGTCTTTCAGGATTAGTTTCCATAGGATCATGAGGAGAAATATATGGAGCAAAAATAGCCACGATAGTTACTAATATAATACCCAAAAGACTGAGCTTTCCAGCAAGAGTCAGACGGTTTAAAGCTGTTTTTTTCAAAACCTGTTTTTTTTCTGGTGAAATATTCATGCTGCACTTTTCCCCATCATTTCATCTCTAATTTTAGGATTAATCCATGCGTAAATAAGATCCATAAGCAAATTGACAATAATAAAAATCAACGCACCTATTAAAACCACGCCTTGAATAATCGGATAATCACGCTGTAAAATTGCATCCATTGCGAATCTGCCAATACCTGGCAAGTCAAAGATTGTTTCTACAATAACAGAACCGTTCAAATAACTGGAAAGGTCAAGACCAATTACAGTGATAACAGGAACCAAAGCATTAAAAAGCCCATGTCTGAACAAGATTCTCCAAGGGCTTAGGCCCTTTGCTCTTGCGGTTCTGATAAAATCCTGATTTAAAACTTCTATCATACTGCTTCTAACTATTCTTGCAAGGAAAGCAGCAGAACGGATTCCCAATGTAAAAGCAGGCAATAAGAAGGCCATTAATGGGTTTTTAAGCATTATGGGAGAACTTGCAGAAGCAGGGAACCATCTTAGTTTAACTGCAAATATATAAAGGAATACTAAGCCAGACAGAAATACAGGTATACTAATACCGGTAACAGACAAGATAGTGCATAATCTGTCTATTAGTTTTCCCTTGGTTACTGCACTGATTATCCCCATTACAATACCAAGAACTACTGAAATAATCATAGCAACACAAGCAAGTTTCAAAGTATAAGGTAGTTTTTCACAAATAGACTTCAAAACAGGTCTGCCAGTTAAAACAGAGGTGCCAAGGTCACCAGATGCAACTTTTTTTATGTATGTAAAAAACCTTATATGGAAAGGCTGGTCAAGCCCCATTTCTGTTCTAATCCTTTCAACGGTGGCTTGGCTTGCTCTCGGGCCAGCTATAGTCAGAGCAGGGTCGCCGGGAATCAGATAAAGAACAGAAAAGATTACAAAAACTATACCTATCAATACTGGTATTGTCGCAGCTATTCTTCTAATTGTAAATTCTAACATTTCTGTTCCCTTTCATCTTTTATATATCGTCATTGCGAGCCATCTTCAGATGGCGTGACAATCTATTTGTTCTAAAGCTTAAAGTAAATTCCTAACTCCTAATTCCTATTTCTTAATTCTTATACTCAAGCCTTTATCACAGAAAAACATTGGATAAAAGTCTATATTCTCAACTCTTGGTCCACTAACATAGCTTTCACTACAGTGCCACAGGTATACCCATGGAGCCTGTTCTACGACTTTTCTATTTATTCTGTCGTAAGCTTCACTGCGTAGTTTTTCATCTGTGATTCTTACAGCTTCTTCCAATAGTTTGTCTATTTCTTCATTCTTGAATCTGGCTCTGTTGCCACCAGAACCCCAGTTTTTTGAGTGGAACAAAGGATATAGGAAGTTTTCTCCATCAGGGTAATCGCCAAACCAGTTCATAAAGAAAGCCTTGGCTTCACCCTTATTAATAGCGTCTTTCAAAGCACTCCATTCCATGGGTTTCAATTCAAGAATTACATTATATTTCTTATATTCACCCTGAATAAACCTTGTTATTTCAAAAGCAGACTGTTGTGCTTTCTGATAAAGTTCTATTTTTAAAGGATTCTTTTCATTATATCCAGCTTCAGCTAATAATCTTTTGCCTTCTTCAGGGTTAAAGCCAATACCAGTGTCTTTTCCATTAAAACCAGAAATGCCTGGCGGAATACTTCCGATAGCAGGAACAGCTCTGCCAGAATAAATAGCCTTAATGATTTTTTCCCTATCTAAAAGTAAATTCAAAGCTCTTCTTAATCTAACATCGTTAAAAGGCGCATCTTGGTTGTTAAAGCCTATATACCAAGTATTCAAAGCAGGAATATCAACTATTTTATCTGCATACTTCGGCATAGCTTTAAAACGTTCATAATTAGAAGGATAAAGTTGCAAAACATCAAGAGAATCGCATTCAAACTCAAGTTCAGCTTTCAAATTTTCTGTAATAATTCTAACTAAAATATTACCTACGTTAGGTTTGCCTAAAAAGTATTTTTCATTTGCTACCAAATGAATATAACTGTCTCTGACTCTATCTTTAACATAAAATGGGCCAGTTCCAGCAGGTTTGTCGAAGAAATCACTACCCTTAAAAGAATCTTTGCTTTCAGATGGAAGAATGTAGCAAGCTGGAGTAGTCAGCAAGCTCATAAAGGGTGCAAAAGGTTCTTTTAATCTAATTGAAACCCTATATTCATCAAGGGCTTTAATACCAGATGTTTCAGAGGTTTTGCCCTTCATTCTTTCGTCTGCTCCATCAATTTTTTCTAATACCCAAGTTCTTGGCGAAGCAGTTTTGGGGTCTAGAATTCTATCTAATGAAAAGACTACGTCTTTGGAAGTAAACTTCTGACCATTATGAAAAGTTACATTGGAACGAAGTTTAAAAATGTATTCACAGCCATCTTCAGATATTTCCCAAGATTCTGCCAAATCTGGAACCAATTCCATTTTTTCGTTGTATCTGACTAGACCATCAAAAATTCTTGATTGAACTACAGCTTCGTTAACATCTACACCACGTGCAGGGTCTAAATTTGAAGGTTCACTTGATATATAAGTTGAAAAAACGTCTATATTATCTAAGCTATTACTGCAGCAACCAGTAAAAGAAGAACTTATCAATAAAGCCACAACAAAAAACAGGCTAACAGAAAGGATTTGTTTCATTTTGCCACCAATTAATTTTTTTCTTCTCTATTAATCGGCTATATGCAAAACATTATTTATCTAAAAATTAGTTGGGCAGAAAGCTTGTCTCCATCGGTAGTTAAAACTGCTACAGAAGGTGGCATACCGCTTCGTGGCTCATAAGCACTACCTGGATTAATTACAAGCAAATCGTCTTCTTCACTTATATCAGCTATATGAGTATGACCATAAACCAAAACTTTGCTACGTATATCTAAGGCATTTCTAGCATCTCTTGGTCTGTGAGCAACAGTTAATAGACCACAGCCTATATTAACCGAACGAGAAATAGGATTTTCAGAATTATAAGGGTCACAGTTACCTCTAACTGCGTAGACAGGAGCTATATATTCAAGATTTGTGATGTAATTGCTGTGTTCAACATCTCCTGCATGAATAATCAAATCAACGTTTTCAAAAGCTTTTTTTATCCAATCAGGAATATTGCAACTTTCTGCAGTGTATCTATGTGTGTCTGATATTATTCCTATTTTCATATTATGTTTTGCAACCAAGCTATGTTTGGCTAATCCTTAAATCTGAACTTATGGTCGTGAATTGAAAGTTTATTGTTTAGATGAACATTCGGCTGATGGCAGACTGTGCAGTTTGTGCCCGGTGATTCCTCGGGGTGGTCTGATTTATCAGTATGACAAGTTAAACAATACTGGTCGTAAGTTAGATATTTTGACCCGCTGGCTGTTTTATACTCTCTGAAATTCTGGCAATAGTCACAGGTGAGACCTGTAGCTAAAAACAGGCGGGACTTAAGAAAAGCCCACTGTCTCTCTCGATCTTCCAAACTTTCATCACCATAGAAATTATCTGGAGTCTGCCCAGGTTTTGGAGTTAAACCAGAATAAAAATTCTCTAAGTTGTCTCCTGGTTTGTAACCTGCTGCAAACAAGTATTCCCCGCTTTCATCCATACCAGAAGTATGACATGACATGCAAATCATTTCCTGATATTTTGGGTCCATCTTTTTTATTGAAGTAATATAATCAGGTGATTTCTTGTTAATATGTTCGGCTCCCGGGCCATGACAAGCTTCACAGCCAACGCCAGCTTCAATAAAAGTATCATTTTTAGGGTTATAACCAGTAGAATGACAACCAGCACACTGTTTTAACCAATATCTTTTAGTCCAGTTCTTGTCATTAGAATCTAACCATTTTTTCTGGTGAATATCCCATATCTTTGGCAGAACGACATAGCTTCCGCTGGCTTCTACAACAAATCTATGAACATAATGAGAACCTAATACACTTATTATTTTATCTTCCGGGTAGTTCAATTCATTAAAAGGAACTACATTTTTTTCATCTAATTCAGATGGTTTTCTCATCATTCTTGCATGAGGTGTTAGCTTCCATTCATCGTAAATGTCATTATGACATTCCATGCAAGCTTTGGAACCGGCATATTCGCTTCTCTGCTTAATCAGTTTTTCAACTAGCGCAGTATTTCTAGATTTTAAAGCCTGTGTAGCTGAAGCTGGTTCAGCAAACAAAGGGCTATAAGCCATAAGAGCAAAAATAGGAAGTAAAATACTACGCTTAACCATATTTATTCTTCGATATTCACCTGAGATAAAATCTCATCTAACTTAGCTGAAGCTTCTTCGTTTTTTATCAAAGACTTCAGTTCTTTTAACTCAACATAATGCTGCCTCATACTGTCTTGCAGTTTATTTACCGCATCGCAGAGAGGCTGCCCTTCATCGCCTTCCCTAAGCCTTAATTCATTCTGAGGAAGTGTTCCAGAATTTATTTTATTTATATGACCAGTTACTTTCAGCATTGGTCCAATAAGCTTGTGAGTTACTAATACAGTAACGATGATTAAAAACAAAGTTAAAATAACAAAACTTAAAGCATTAGTTACTGTTATTGCTGGTCTGAGAATATCCCAAATCTGCTCTATTTGAGTCTGACTGAAAGAATCAGCAAGATTGCGAGTTGTTACATAGTTTAGAAAGACGATATGAATTATAGAGCCAACCAAGACCACTATAGACATGAATAAAACCAGTCTTAGCTGATAAGAAGGAAGTATAAGATAATGCTTTATAGATCTTTTCTTATTGTTCATCTATAATTACTCCGCTTTCTTCATCAGATGAAGTGCTTTCAACCACAGGCTTTCCAACAAGTTCTTCAGGAAGATTTTTAAAGAATAAGTCTAAATCTAAGGGACCTTGATGAGAATAGATTATTTTTCCCTGTGGATCTACAATAAAAACTGATGGAGTCATAGTTACACCCCATGAATCCGCACTCAGATACTTTTCATTTTCAACCTTTTCCATAAGAATAGGAGCAGGAAACTTTCTTCGCTTTTTAAAGTTTTCCAAAGCTTTCTGCATCTTTTCAGTATCTAATGAAACAAAAAATGTTTCAAACTCTTTGCCGTTGAGTTTGCTCAAGCCTTCCTGAATTTCAGGCATTTCTTCAATGCAGGAATGACAGAACAAAGACCAGTAGAAAACCAGATTCCATTTATTAGGAACAGGAAAACTTACTTCCTCATTAGTTATAGCTTTAAGACTATTGCTGGGCGCAGAGCTACCAGGCTGAAGAAAAATGGTTTCAGCCTCTTTCCCTTCTTGAGCAAAAGAATTAGTTGAAAAAACTGTTAAAGCTAAAATAACAGCTAGAAATAAAAAGTTTTTCTTAATTAAGCGCAATAGAAGAGATTGCATTGGTAACATCCTTTTCGTTTTCTGGAGCATAACCGGTATGGTCGTAAAGAACCTTTCCGTTTCTGTCTATCAGCAAAGTTCTTGGTAAAATAGAGACATTATAAGTTTTTGATAAGATTTCTTGGGTATCAACCGCAATCATATAAGGAATTGCAGGTTTATATTTTTTTATGAATTTCTGAACTTTTTTTATAGGGAAATTTGGATGAATCCCTATAATCGTAATTTTATCCTTAAGACTTTCATGAAGTTTGCTTATAAAAGGAATCTCTTCAATACATGAGCCACAAGTAGTAGACCAAAATACCAACAATATAGGTTTTTCTGTGAATTGCCCAGCTAGTCTGAACTGCTGACCATTAACTGCTGTTAAAGTAACCCCTTCCAAAGAAGAAATACTGTCTTTCTTTTCTTCAGGAATAAAGAAATACAACAAAAAGCAGCTTAATACAGCTATTATAATTAACATTCCATGATTGTGACTCATAAGTTATAATTATAATATTTTTCTCTGCTTAAAAGCAATATTCACATTCTCATTCTATTAATCTATTCTAACTTTTGCTACAAGCTTCTTAACCTTAACAGGCTTATCTACTGCAACACATGGCATATGAGCATTCTGTGGGTATAAAATCACATAACCTCCGTCCACAATAACGCTTCTCATCTGGTTTGCCTTCTGCTTCCAAAACATAACATCGTTTTCGTCACTATAGTCGGTTTCTAATTCAAGTTTATCAATATCAGCAGTTTCAATAGCTTCGATTCCATGAATCATCATCTGGATATCTACATATTTTTTATGTGATTCAAATCTGCATTCAGACAAATTCTTAGTCATATATTCCTGAACATTAATATAAAGCCATTCATTAACTTCATTTTTACCAAGTTTTAATTCATCAAGGTTAATGCTGTTTAAATACTCTAATGCTTTGTTTATGCGTTCTTCAGTTTTATTAGCCATTTTTTTATCCTTATTTATTTTTATATAATCATCATATACCACAATTAAACATCAAATTGCCATAAAATAACCTCTTTAGCCGAGCAAACGCAAACTTTATTAGCTATAAATATATATTTGAGCAATAACAATTAATTTTTTGTAGTGCCTTCCAGAGGCACTACTTTAAACGAAAAAAGTTTGCGTTTGCCCTGACTATTTATACAAAAAAGGATTAAAGACAAAGGACTTTGGACAAATTATACTTAGAAGAAGTTCACTAAACACCAACCACATACCACTAATCACGACCTAGTTTTCTTGAGTAATCCATTATTCCGGCTTCATCTAAGAAGCCTTTTGACGAGCCTGCCTCACCTATTTTATAAGAAGCAGCAACACAAGCTAAATTCAAAGCTTCTTTGGGTTCTTTCCCTTTTGAATAAAAATGTACAAAGGTTGAAAACAACGTGTCTCCAGCACCTGAAGTAGCAACGACAGGTCTGGTATAAACCGCTGGAATTTCTGTAAATTCTTTGTTTTCGGCTTCAAAAAGCAGTGCACCTTTGCTGCCACATCCCACAACTATAATCTGATTATTGAATCTACTGTAAATTTCATAAACAAAGTCTTTGATATCTCTATCTTTCAAACCTTCATCAGACATGAATAAGATTTTGGCATTTTCTAAGAAGTCTCTATTATACTCGTCATCAGGATTTGAGAAAACGTGAACATCAGTCGCAATAGGCTTATTTAGTTCAGATGCTATCTTCAAAAGAGGTCTGTTAAAGTTTGAGTTACAGGCTATGATTATATCTGACTTTTTCAAAGAACCTATTAAATGGGAAAAATCAAGTCCGACTTCCTGATAATCTTTTAAATCGCAATAGATTTCACGTTTCCCAGAATCATCATATAAAACCACAGATTGAGGTGTTGCAGAAAGCTTTGTATAGATATTTCCTGTAGGTAAGTTATTTTCTTCTAACTCTTTTAGAATAAGTCTGCCAAATAAGTCGTTCCCAACCATTGAAATAAAGGTTGTATCTGCCCCAAGAACTTTCAAATTAGATATAAGGTTGAACCCAACGCCAGAAATGCAGGAATTAACCTTACCAAAGGGGTAATCTATCGGGAAATATTCTATAGGGAATTGTTTAATTGGACATGAGGTTTCAATATTTATCAAACCAGAAACAACGATATTAGACATGATTTTTCCTTAATGCTTTTTTTATAATATTTTATCATTTATTTAAGATATACGATATAAGATAGAAGATTTAAGATTGAAGAGTTCATATTGTTAGAATTGTGAGAATTGTTATAAGAGTTCAAGGATCAAATGATTCTATAAGTCTACCCATTTGTCATAAACGTATAGCTTTCAGGGCTAAAGCCCATACGCTATACTTTTTATGACAATGGGTAGACTACAAAAGTGTGTGTAGCTATGTTCTCATTTCTCGGTTCATCACTCACCCACCTCCAACCACACCAAGCTCCGTTTGGCTCTGTATTCTGTGCACTCTATATAATTATCCCCTTTCTCAAAGGGGAACGGCTACTTTAGTAGCCAAGGGGATTTTTGAGAACTATGCCAAGCAGTAATAAGTTAAGTCCGAGGACTTAATGGTTATTAAAAATCTCCCCGTCATTCTTCGAATGACACCCCTCTTTAACAAAAAGGGTATTTAAGAGTTCATCACTCATTATTTCTTCTTTCAGCTTTCAGTTTTCACCTTTCCCTACGCCCTATACCCTAATCCCTAAAATTATCTCTTGTACTTTTTAAAATATTATGTTACTTTTTTTATAGGCTGAATGCTTAGTCTAGGGTGTAACAAAGGGAGGCAGATAATGCAGTATATGCCTCTGTTCATCGACTTAAATGATAGAAATATTCTTTTTGTCGGCGGCGGAAATGTTGCCCTTCGCAAGGCACGCCAATTTGCTGAAGCCGGTGCACAGATTCACGTAATCGCACCGGAAATTAATGAAGAATTCAACAGATTGGCAAAGGTCAGCTTTGAGCAGAGAAAGGCTGTTCCTGAAGATATTTCCGATAAATATTTCGCGGTAATTTTTGCCTCTTCCGACAAAGAAACCAACGAAAAACTATCGAAAATATGCAAAGAAAAGCGTATAATAGTAGATAGATGTGACGATCATTCAAAAAGTGATTTTGTTACAGGCAGTATCACAGCAAAAGGAAGCATTATCAATTCTACTGTTTCGGGTGGTATACCAGCTTTAAGCAGTTATCTCAACAAAGAAATTGAAAAGCTGTTTACTAATGAACTTATTGAATTGAACAAACTTCTAATAGAACTGCGACCTGCCATTTTATCTTCAAAAAAGCTTGGAACATCTTTTATGAGCAGCCTGGTAAATAAAGAAAATTTACTACGAATAAAAGAAGAAGGAATTGATTTATTAAAGCAGGAGATTTTAGCGTGTCTTTAATTGTTTTTGGCTTAAATCATAAGTCAGCCCCCATTGCCATAAGAGAAAAGCTTGCCCATCTCAATGAGATGACAATACCCGAAGCAGATGGCTACACATTAGAAGCTGTTCCAATATGCACCTGCAACAGAGTAGAAATTTATTACTCCGGCGTTGAAAAAGATGCCAGAGCTAGTTTTATAGAATTGTTAGCCAGAAAAAACATCAAATACGACGATTTAAAAGAGTATTTTTACGAATACAAAGAAAAAGAATGTGTTCGTCATCTTTTTACAGTAGCTTCTGGCCTTGATTCTATGGTTTTGGGCGAAAATCAGATTCTTCATCAGATAAAGAACTCTTATAAAGAAGCAGTAGACAAAAATCTCGTAAACAAACAACTTCACAGTCTATTCCAAAAGACACTGGAAGTAGGCAAAAAAGTCAGAAGTCAGACCGAAATCTCAGGCAATCACGTTTCAATTGCTTCTACTGCCGTTGAATTGGCAAAAAAACTATTCGGACCCTTAGGGAGTTCAAAAGCCTTGATTCTTGGCGCTGGGGAAATGGCAAACCTTGTTGCTACCCATTTGCATGAAAATGGTGTTGAAAAAATGTTCTTCATCAACAGAACAGAATCAAAAGCAGCAGACCTAGCCAAAAAGTTTGAAGGTATGGCCTTTTCTTTCGATTACTTAAATGAATTATTGGCAGACTGCGATATAATCATTTCTTCAACATCTTCTGCTGATGCCATTATTAGCAAAAAGATGATGGGAAAAGCTATAAGTCAAAGAAAAGATAGAGCGATTTTTGCAATAGATATCGCCGTTCCAAGAGACATAGAACCAGAATGCAGAGATATCGAAAATGTTTTCCTCTATGACGTAGACGATCTTAAGAACGTTGTTAATGAAAGTTTTAATCACAGACGCATAGAAGCCAAAAAGGCTGAATCCATTGTTTACAGCGAAGTAAACGACTTTATGGAATTTATGCGCGAACTTCTAGTTGTTCCACATATCAAGAAGCTCAAAGAACGTGCAAAACAGCAGTGCACAAACGAATTAGAAAAATTCTTCTCAGAACATCCTGAATTAACTCCTGAATTAAAAGAAGCCTGTGAAGAATACAGCCGCCAGATGGCCGCCAAATGGCTTCATGAACAGATAACCAGCATAAAAGAAAAGGGCTCGATGCGTGCAGATAACTTAGAAAAACTAAGTTTGAGCTTAGATTTGAACCCTGTCAAAGTTACCAGATTTTTAAAACACAGTCCGATGTATTTCGCTGCTCAACAAAAAAGAGGAACAGCATGAAGCTTAAATATGGGACAAGAGGAAGTAAGCTTGCCCTTCACCAGACAAGATATGCTGTTGATATATTAAAAAAATCCTCTGACAATGTTGAATTCGAAGAAGTAATAATAAAGACTCTTGGTGACAAGGTTACAGGGCTTCCTTTATTTAAAGTTGGCGGACAAGGTCTGTTCATTAAAGAAATCGAGCAGGCTTTACTTGAAAAACGCATCGACATTGCTGTTCATAGTTTGAAAGATGTTCCTAGCGCTCTAGCCAAAGGTTTAACTATTGTTGCAATAGGTGGTGCACAAGACCCAAGGGACTGTTTTATTTCAAAAAAATATAAAAGTTTTGAGGAAATGCCTATAGATGCTGTGATTGGCACTTCGAGTCTTCGCAGACGTTCACAATTAAGTGTTTTAAAGCCTAACATCAAATTTTCTGATTTTAGAGGGAATCTTGATACCCGTTTAAGAAAACTAGAAGAAGGCGAAGTTGATGCAATAATTCTAGCTGCTGCTGGTTTAATGAGGTTTGATTGGCAAGACAGAATCACTCATTATTTTGGAATAGACAATCTGACTCCTGCTGCAGGGCAAGGTTTGCTGGCCATAGAATGTAGAGAAGAAGACGTCGACAAACTAAAGCCAATCTTGAAAGACTTTATTGACGAAAATGCTATGCTACGTTCTAGAGCAGAAAGAACATTCCTAGAAATACTTCAAGGTGGCTGTCAGACACCAATGGCTGTTTATGCAGAAGTTAAAGACAAAGACATAATTCTTCATTCCTTCATTGGCTCGCCAGATGGCAAAGACACAATAAGAAACCTGCACATCGGTCACAAGGTAAAACCCGAAGAACTTGGCAAAGAAGCAGCCGAAGCCATTCTTGAAATGGGTGGTGACCGCTTCATAGGAATTTCCCCAACTGATGCTCCCCCAAAAGTTTAAGTTTTGGGGGAGCTGTCGCTGAAAGCGACTGAGGGGGCTGCAATGCGTAGCATTGCGGAAGAGAGAGATTTTCAAGAATTTTTTAATAGAGGCAAACATGACAGATTCAACAGTATATTTAATAGGCGCAGGTCCCGGTAACGAAGGTCTAATCACAGTAAGAGGCTTAGAATTAGTAAGAAAAGCTGATGTTCTTGTTTACGACCAGCTTGGAACCTCAGCATTTCTAGATCAGGTTCCCGAAGGCTGCCAAATGTATGACGTTGGCAAATCATCTGGTAACCACAAGTTGAGTCAAGATGGTATAAATGAACTCCTAGCCCAGAAAGCAAAAGAATTTAAAACCGTTGTGCGTCTAAAAGGCGGCGACCCCTATATTTTCGGAAGGGGCGGCGAAGAATACCTCTATTTGAAGGAAAGAGGCATAAAAGTTGAAGTTGTTCCCGGTATAACTTCGGCAATTTCTGTTCCAGCCTATGCTGGCATTCCTATTACACAGCGCGGCTACACTACTTCGTTGGCAATTATTACAGGTCACGAAGCCCAGAAAGAGGCCAGCGAACTAAATTGGAAAGCTCTAGCAGGAATCGGAACCGTTGTATTCGTAATGGGCGTCAAAAACATTGGCAAAATCTGTCAAAACCTCATAAACGAAGGCAAAGACCCTAGCACTCCAGTAGCCATGATTCGCAACGGCACTCTTCCATCTCAGAAAACTTACATTGGCACCCTGGCCACCATGGAAGAAATCGTAAAAAAGGAAAACATCCAGCCTCCCTGCATAACCGTTGTTGGCAAAGTCGTAGACCTTCATCCTGAATTAAACTGGTTTGAAAGACTGCCTCTCTACGGTAAAAAGATTGTAGTGACTCGTTCAAGATCTCAAGCCAGCAGTCTACTGAAAGAATTAAAAGAACTGGGCGCTGATGCTATAGAATGCCCAACCATAAAAATCACAGAAATAACTGACAACAGAGCTTTTGAAAGCTTTATAGAAAAACAAGGCGATTATTCTCATTTGGTGTTCACTTCTGTAAATGGCGTTGAAGTCTTTATTAAAAAGCTATTGGAAGCTAACAAAGATTTACGCATTCTTTACGGCAAAAAAATAATCTGCATAGGTCCAGCTACGGCGAAAGCTTTCAAAGACAGAGGCATAATTCCAGATTTCATACCTGAAACCTATGTTGCCGAAAGCATGATTCCCTATTTTGAAAAAGAAAACAATGCAAAGGTAGCAATTCTGCGAGCCGAAAAAGCCAGAGAAGTGCTTCCAGAAGCCCTAAAAAAACTCGGCCATCAGGTTGATATAATACCTCTATATCACACAGACCTAGAAGAAAGTCTTAATCCAGAAGTTTTAGATTATTTGGAAAAAAGCGAAATAGACTTGGTTACCTTTACCAGCTCTTCTACTGTCGAAGGTTTTGCCAAAATGTTAGAAAAAACTACTATCAAGCCCGAAAGCATACCTGCCGCAGTAATAGGGCCTGTCACCGAAGAAAGCTGCAATAAATACGGTTTCAACGTAAAAATCAAAGCCCAGGAATTCACAATTCCCGGGCTTGTCGAAGCAATCAATTTCTTGTTTTGTGATAAGTAAAGGTAGTAAATGATATAAAAATAATAACTAATAAATCACACTTGTTCTGAGGCAAAAGAACTCCAATCCTGCCAGGAAACATACTTTATTCCGTTAATATCCATAGTTGAATCACCGAAGTAAAAAACAGCTCCCTTGGTTTTTTCCCCTCTTAATTCAATATATTTCTTTATATTAGCGGCTTGCTTCTTGTCAGATTCTTTATCGCTCTTGATTTCAATAGCATATGAATGCTTCCAATCTGCTATAGTATCAATTTCGAAGCCTTTCTGGTCTCTGAAGAAAGCAAGGTTAGGCTTTTTCCCTTGATTAGTCTTATTTTTTAATAGTTCTGCCACAGCCATAGTTTCAACAACAGAGCCTTTATATCTACTAAGCAAAAGTTCTGATTTATTTTCAAGTCTAAGCAAATAGCAGAGTAAACCTGTATCCACGAAATATAGCTTTGGTGTTTTTACCAGTTTCTTTCCAAGATTATTAAAATCTGGTTCAAGGAAATGAATGATATACGAAGATTCTAAAACAGAAAGCCAGCTTTTAACTGTTACCGCTGAAACTCCAGCAGCAGTAGAAATAGATTCCATATTCACCATTTGCCCGCTATATAAAGCACAAATTTGAATAAATTTTTTAAAAGTTTGAAGATTTTTAGGATTTATCTGTTCTTTAACATCTAAGTCTAGATAAGTGTCTATATAATTATCAAACCAGTCTTCAGGAAGGTAATGTTTGTTTTTATCATATAGGGGCGGGTAAAAACCTTTTAAAGCAACATCATAACCATCGCAGTCCTTAGAAATGTCTTTAATCTCTGCTATGGTGAAAGGCAATAGCTTCAGCATTCCAACACGGCCAGCCAAGCTGTCGGTCATATTTTCCTTCAGTTTAAACTGGCTAGAACCTGTCAGAATATATTTTCCAGGAATGTGTTCTGAGTTGTCTACCGCAAACTTTAACGCATCGAAAATATCAGGCACTTTTTGTGCTTCATCTATAATGGCACCTTCAGGATAAGCCAGCAAAAAGTCTCTTGGATTTGCTTTTGCTAATTCACGTGTTTCTTTGTCGTCAAAACTTACGTATTTTTTGTTGGGAAAAGTCATCTGTGCCAAAGTAGTTTTTCCACTTTGTCTTGGACCTGTTATCCCAATAATCGGAAATTGAGAAGCTAATCTGAGTAAGGCTTTTTCTGCTGTTCTGCTTATCATACTCTACCTCCGATAGACTCCGACTTTTATTAGTTTTTCCAAAGATGCTGTATGATTCTAAAATTATCATAGGTAAAAATCTAAAGTCAATATAGGTAAAATTCCAAAGTGAATATTGGTATAAATCTAAAGTGTAAATAGGTAAAATTCTAAAGTGATTTTACTAAGTTTCGCTTTATTACTATACTTTATGACAATGGGTAGGCGGGAAACAAATAAATACTGATTTTCATCAAATTTCGAGTTTTAGCACAGCCTCTCTAAATAATCAAAAGTATCATTATGTTACTTTGAATGATATCTTAGAAATTTATAAATAATTATGTTATTTATATAAATAACTTAGGTGCTTTTAGTTAACATATTTCTATATTAGGTAAAAATTATATGCCTGTAATCAAAAAATACAAAAAAAACGTGGTGATTGGTATATACATACTGGAATTCAAGGTATTGGCGTTAGAACTTATCAGATTACAGCAAAAGGAATTGGACTATTAAGGCAATTTAAGCTTATTGGAGATTCGGTTAAAATAGCTTTTTCCACATTAAAAACTATGGGTGATTATGGTTTATTGTATACAAATGACAATAAAAATCAAAATTATTTAAATAAATTAGATGAATTTGATTTTGAAGAAACAATTTTGATGTCTAAAAATGAACAAAAATTTGTTCAATATTTAAAAAATAATGAAAAAAAAGTTAATTTAAAAAATACAGTAACTAAAAATATCAAAACAAATAATATAATTAATACAATCACTCACTTAAAAATACCTGTTACTGAAGAGGAAAGAAATCTAAGCCAAATTGAGGAATGGGCAAAACAACCAGAAGGGGCTGAAGCTGTAATAAGACATTATATCTATGGTAATCTTCTGATGCCAAAAGATAGTTTTTTGAATGATAGTATTTATTCAAAGTGTAATAATCTTTTTCAAAAAAACACCTGTAAGTCTTGTTATCAAAGCTTTTTAAACCAAGAAGAATTAGCATTACATATTTGGACTTATCACCAAAACCTTTTAAAACAATGCTTAAAAAAACTCTTTAAATACTATTGTATTAATTTTAAAATACCAAAAAAACATGGTAAAAAACATGTAAGTTATCTTACAGAAATAGAAGAATTAGTATTAAATAAATATATTGATAAGAAAAGATTAAACATCTTTCAAATTTTTGATAGTTCAGATGAAAGATGGGATAAAATTATTCATTCTATTATCTATGATAATAATTATAATATTTACACAATAAGAGATTCTGCCTACGTTTACACAATAAGAAACTATAGGTCTATGTTAGAAGAATTAAACAAAACAAAAGTATGTTTTTCTACTATATTCAAACCCAATACAAATTTAATTCCTTTTAAAGAAATATCAAACCGTTCTCAAATAAATGATTCTCATAAACAATTGAAGAAATCATCAAAAATTAGTTTAGATTTAGAAAAAATAAATTCAATTTTAAAAGTAGATTATAACTACGAATTAGTTTTGTGTAGATCGGGCAATTTAGTATTAGAAAACAGAAATCAAATTTATAGTAATGACATAAGCCAAAGAATTTTTTATGAATCATCTCATAAAATCGAGGTTTTAGAACCATTTGCTATTGGTATTTTCCCTGTAACCCAATATTTTTATAAACAACTAGTATTTTCAAAAGTTGCTAGAAAAGGTATAGAACAATTTCCAATAACAAAAGTTTCTTGGGATGAAGCAAAGAACTTCTGTAATATCTTAAATGAAAAATTGAGGAACCATTTACCAATTGGCTATAATTTTGATTTACCAACCGAATTACAATGGGAATATGCCTGTAATGCAGGAAAAGAATTTACTCAAAATTACCTAATTCACAAAGATTTAATAAAAAAAAACGGCTTGGTTTAAAGACAATTCCAAAAACAATATTCAAGAGGTAGGGAAAAAAATGCCTAATGAATGGGGAATTTATGATATGCTTGGCAACGTTTGGGAATGGTGTGGAGATAGTTATTTAAAAGATACAAATCAAAACTCAAACAGCATAAAATTATTAAAGGGTGGTTGTGCTCTAAATGATTTTTGCTTTTTACACCCTTTATGTCGTTCCACTAAAGAACATAATGAAAAAGATTCTATTACTGGTTTTCGTATAGCTTTAGTAAAGAAAAATAACGAAATCAGTTATCTTAAGGTTTAATATATCTAATGATTTCTATATAATGGAATCTCAACCTTTTCTTTCAATTTCATATATTATTTTTCGTGTTAAATATTCGCGCATATGTTATTATTTCTACTTAGATTCATTATAAAATAAAGACCTGCGCAAAAGCGTAAGGTGTTGAGTTATTCTTAGAAGCTCACCAAATCGAAGATTGGGGGAGCTGTCACGTAGTGACTGAGGGGGCTGAAAAGCAATAGCTTTTCGGTGAAAGGGGTCTTAAATCTTATATCTTAATATCTTATATTCAAATGAGGTTATAAAAATGAAAAAACACTTACTTTCAATCATTGCTTCAATAGTAATTTGTGCACTACTTTTAATAGGCTGTGGCGGTGGCGGAGGGCAGTGTTATTAAACTATTGCTGAAGAATAAAATCTTTATACAAAAACAAATCTAAAGTAATTTTAAGCATTTCAAGAGATTTGGTAAATCTCTTTGTTTTTCTATTAAACCTAGCAAGATTATCTCTGATGGAACTATTAGAACTTTCTA
>JAFPZP010000007.1 GCA_017417215.1 Candidatus Rifleibacteriota bacterium
GGCAACGAGATCACGTTCACCCCTTCCCCGAACCTTATAAATATACCAGTTCTAACAATGGAAGCTGCCTGTGGCACAGGAACCTTTTCAGACGATAGCCATATCACCGCAATGTTTTCAGCCACAAGAGAATGGCTGGTCAGACACCTCAACAGAAACCCCGATCACTTATGCCTTATTCAGGCAAAAGGCGACTCCATGACCGACACCATCAAACCTAACGATATGGTCTTCGTAGACCCCGAAGACGCAAAATCACCCACCGACGGTATCTGGGTGTTTTCCATCGAAAACCAGATCTTCCTCAAACGCCTCCAGTTCCTCCCCAGACAAAAACTCAAGGTCATCAGCGACAACCCCGCCTACGAAACCTACTTCCTCGACCTCGACGAAACCTTCCGCCTCCTCGCCCGTTACATCGCCACCCTCACCATCAAGATCTAATAAAATTAAACAAGGAGCAAACCTGTGACAATCCAAATAAACAATATAGTTATTCATGAATTAGTAAAAGAACAACATCACCATATTCAAGATTCAATAATAAAAGACAACGTTCTTGATAAAAACAAAATAGTTATAAAATCGCTTGCACAAAAAGTAATCAATCTATTTGGAACAAGAAACAATACTACTAATTTTGGTATTTTTGATACCAATGCAGAAGACACAACTTTTCAAGATAAATTTCGTGATTATTTTAATTTAGTAGCGGTTGGAGAACAGGATTTTATAGACTTAACAAAAGCTGCAATGGATTCATTGTATACAAAGGCGGAAAATCAGTCTGGAGCTTCTGGTGGTTATATTTTATTTATTGATTATAAAACAAATAGTAGGTTCTTCCTTGTAGCTATGATAAAGAAAAAAGATGGTATAAATCTCAACGATAATCTTGAACCAGAAGAAATAACCCAACTCGAATTAGATAAACTTTATCAGGTTGCAAGAATAAATTTCAACAAATATGAATCTTTTCAAAATGCTTCCGAAGAAGATAGAATGGAGCTCAGCTATCTTAATTTTTTAAAACGTAATTCTTCTGATGGTGCTTCTGGTTATTTCGTTTCTGCTCTAGGATGTTCTGATAATATAGCTCCGAACAAAGTTACAGATAACCTTATAAAGGGAAGTCTCACTTTTTTCAATTCTCAAGATTGTTTGAAAAACAATACTTACAATTTTAAAAATAAACTTTTATGTTTCCTTAATGAAAAAATCAAAGCTAAAGAATCTGCCAAGTTATCTGAAATAGAAAGAGTTGCAAGAGAATTTATCCCTGCTGAAGATATTGAAACAGCGGATAACATAGCTAGTCAATTTATGATATACTTAAATGATGAATGTTCTATTCCTTCTGAGTTCCCTGTTCATCAATCTACTGTAACAAAATATACTCAGATCAGAAGCAAAACATCAAATTATGATCTAAAATTTGAAAAAAGTGCTCTTGGAACTAATGAACAAGATAAAGTTTATTATGATAGAGAACATAAAAAGCTAATTTTGAGTGGGATTCCTGACGAAACTATTGCTCAGATAGAAAGTGAACTAGCACAACAAGAACAGAATCAGTAATATATGTTAGAATTAGCAATACAACTATATCGGCTAGCTAATAATCCATCTTTTGATGATGACAATATATTCAGTGCTATAATTGAATATAAACCTGAAAATGTGGATTTAATTCAAAAGCTATGGAATAGTAATATTGGTGATTTTCGAGAAATATCTGTTGATAATAATATTATTCTTTCTCCA
>JAFPZP010000047.1 GCA_017417215.1 Candidatus Rifleibacteriota bacterium
TAGTTATTGCTCTTCCTTCTCACCCAGACGAAAACACTCGTGAAGCACTTATTAATCAAGTGTCACATGCTTTAAAAAATAATTAACTTCATAAAGAGGGATTATGGACCAGGAAAACAAAGAACAATTAAAACAAATTGCCGAATCTCTACAAGATATTTCTAAGTCATTGAATAGAGATCCAAAGGCTGAATTCTACCACTCAGAAACTCACTGCCCAAGCTGTGGCAGATTTGTGGGAACAGAAACAAGATGCCCATACTGTCAGACAGAAACCCAAAAACGTTTATCAATCAGAGTTTTTAAAGTAATTTCTGTATTGATTTCTACTTTGGGTCTTGCAATGCTTCTATTCTATGCAAGACATGTTCAGACAGCAAAAGTCAACATTAATGAGTTAACTCCTCTGACTAATTTTGCCCATGTTAGAATCGTTGGTTATGCTGATAAAGACGCTACAATGAATCAATGGGGAACCCTTTCTTTCAATGTAATTCAGTATTATGATAAATCTGGTAAACTAGTTACCGATAAACAAAAGTTCAAAGACAGTGAACGCAAAGAAATTAGAGTAACTGCCTATAAGAAAGTTGCAGAATTGGTTAATGATGCTGATAAACCAAGAGCAGGCGAAGAAGTTGAAGTTGAAGGTCAGGTCAGAGTTCAACAAAACGTTGCCAGTCTCTTAGTAAATGCTCCAGAACATATCAGAGCTATCTATGATGAAAAGAAGCCAAGAAAACCATTAGGCAAAGGATATGCCCAAGCAGGCAACAAAGTTGATACAAATATTCCTCCTACAAAAGTTGAAGAAATCACAGAAAAACTTATAAAGAAGAATGTTAAGGTTTTGGGTAGCGTTAAGTCTGTATTATCAGTTGAAAACGACTGTGCAATAATCAGATTAGAAAATGGTAGTGAAAATGGTCTTCCAGTATTCGTTCCATCAGTTTCTAAGAAAAAATTGGCTCTTCCTCAAAACGGTACAAAAGTTGAAGTCTTTGGAACAGTTGAAAACTACACTAATCCACAGACTAATACAACTGAATTAGAAATCAGTCTGAAAAAACCTTACGAATACATAAAAGTATTACCTAATAATTAAGCAGAAAGGTATTCAATATGGAACAACTATTAGACATATTGCTGCATCCAGAATACCTAAGCTCATTGTATTTCTGCTTAATCGGTATTTTCGCTTCAGCAATAATATCTTTTCTTCCTGCACTTCATATTTATAATGTAATAGGCATATTCATGCTTTTCGTATTGAAATTTGAAGCTACAATGGCTCCAATGGAACTTATAGCTTTAAGCATAGGCATGATTGTAGGCTATTCTGTTTTAAATACTGTTCCGGCAACCTTCTTCGGACCAGGCGATGAAAGTATGTCTTACTATATTTTGCCTAGTGCAGACTGGGTAAATAAAGGAAGAGGCTATGAAGGTGTAATTATGACAGGTATAGGCTCTTTAACCGGTGTTATAGTTCTTGCATTACTAGCACCTGTATTTATTTATACCCTGCCAACCCTTAAAGCTATTACTTCACCTCACATGTTCTGGATAATAGGTGCAGTAATCATCTACTCTATAATGTCAGAATGGCCAAAGGGCTTAAGCCAGTCTCCGGACTGCTGGACCAACTTTAAAGAAGGTTGGTATTATCTTGGAATCGGTTTCCTACTCTTCTTAGCTTCTGGCTTACTTGGATTTATAGTAATGGCCAAAACCATGGTTCCGGTTCAATTTGCTTTCCAGAGTATAACTCCAGTATTTGTAGGTCTTTTTGCAATGCCTTGGCTTATAACAAATGTTATAAACATTGGTAAAGTTCCTCATCAGCATGAAGCTGAATCAGTTGAATTAGACTGGGATTTAGTAGCAAGAGGAACCTTTGGCGGTTTCTTAGGCGGATTCTTCGCAGCTTTTGTTCCTATAGTCACTGCAGGTGTCGGCGGTTTAATGGCTGGTCATGCTACTGCTCAACGAGATGGCAGACTCTTTGTAATGTCTTATGGAACTTGTAAAACTGTTTATTATGTTGGCTCTTTCCTGTTATTCTTCATTCCAGGCTTGAGTTTAACAAGAGGTGGTCTAGCCTGTATCATCAACCCAGTTGTAAACGTATTAACCATAAAAGAATACTTCATTTTTGTTGGATTAATGCTTTTTGCAGCAGGTGTTTCATTCTTACTGCTAATGCCATTTACAAAGTTATGTTTAAAAATAGTAGAAAGCATCCCATTCCAGTGGGTATCAATAATAGCTATGATTATAGTTATTCCAGCAGTATATCTCTGCACTGGCTGGGGCGGAATGTTTATTATGACTGTTGCGACTGGGTTAGGCTTAATTCCAGTATTATTCCAAGCTAGAAGAATGAACCTTATGGGTGTTCTACTTCTTCCAGTCTGCTTGAACATGGCAGGCTACGGAAACGTAATTTTGAAATTCTTGGGGTTATTATAATATGAAAGGCTTTACACATTTTATATCAGGTATGGCAGTAGCCAGTTTCTTCCCTCAGGCAGTTCATATGGCCGCTCAAGAATCATCATTTATTCTATGCTTAGGCGGTTTATTTGGAATATTACCAGACACATTGGATTTTAAACTTGCAAAATATTTCTACAAGTCAGACTTCGAAGTAAAGCCTGATCCCAATAAATTAGATGCAAGAGAAATAGCCAACGGCGTCGCTCAGGCTGTTAACAAGGCAATAGAAACCGGCAAAGGTACAGTTCAGCTTCATACAATGCAGATAGCATCAAACCGCTGGAGAAGTTATTTACTCAGATTTGATACCAAGACCAGTGAAATATGTGTTGATATCGGACCTGAAGTAGATACAGGTCAAATTCCCTTTGACGGCACAGAATTAACTGACCCAGAAAAAGCTCATGCCAGAGTTAAAGTAAATTGCGAATTCTATCAGCAGTTCGACAAAGTCTCTAATATTGCTATTATGACAGGTCCCTGCTTTGAATTTGCAAAACGTGAAGACGGCAAAATGGAAATAGTCTTCCTGCCATGGCACAGACAATGGTCTCATAGCTTCACTCTAGGTATGTTAATTGCTTTCTTAGTTGGTTTAGTAACTTATTTTACTATTCCAGAAGGACCACATCCCGAATTATACACGATTCCAAGATGGATGCTTTACCCGTTAATTATCTTGTTTGGGTCAATGGTACACATTATAGAAGACTCCACAGGATTTATGGGTAACAACCTGTTCTACCCCTTTACGAAAGGCAGAACAAACGGTCTTGGTTTTATGAGTGCATCAGAAGGTATTCCTAATTTCTTCTTTGTCTGGACATCTGTAATCTGCATTCTCTATAACCTAGACAGATTTACTCCAACAGGGAACCCGGCAATAGCCAGTCAGGCTACTTTCTGGTTCTGGTTCTACATTGTTCCAGTTGCTATAATGGTTTATTTCTTCCTTAAAGGAAAGAAAGAAAAAGCATTGAAGGCAAAAGAAACCGGCGATAAAGAAAAGACTGTTGATTTCGATGGTCCACAGGCTGTAGAAAGTGAAACTGACGCATCTATAATCTAATATGTATCACTGTAAATTCTTAGTTAACAGACAAATGATTACTGACCCATCACAGGTCAAGACTGCCTTAAGCAATTACAAATCACCAGACGGTGAAAATCTAAGTAATTTCTTTTACCGTCTGGAATGGTATAGAATAGGTATTTCTATTCCAATGGATGTTTATTCTGAGAAAATGCCTGTTTTACAACTTAGACCTGAATGTCAGCTAACACATTGTGAAAGTTTAGCTAGTCTGGATGAAAACACAGACAGAATCAGCTTTAAACTATTTGCAATTCCTTATAAAAATCCTGATAAAAATGAAGATTTAGATGAGGAATATTTGAAATCCTGGTTTGTCAAACAGCTTAAAGGGTCTGCGAAACTGATGGATTCAGAATTTGGTCCGAATAACAGGTTATATTATAGATCTAAGCCAGAAGATAAAAACTTCAATCAGATTCAGTCATATAGTCTAAAAGGGCATCTGAAAGTTAATGATGTTAAAAAGCTTGAATCTATCAGGCAAAAGCCAATAGGCTACTACGATAATCTTGGTTGCGGGTTACTGTTGTTAGAATAATACTTACCCTCTTTGTTAGAGGTTGTGCTCAAACTAATTTTTAAATCCAAATTAGATTGTGTTAATTGCCTACACATTTGTCATAAAAAGTATAGCGTATGGGCTTTAGCCCTGAAAGCTATACGTTTATGACAATGGGTAGGCTACAAACTAATAAATACTGATTTTTCATCAACAAATTAAACATAAAAAAAGCAGTTACATAAAGTAACTGCTTTTTTCTTTCTAGGTCAGTCGCCAAGCGGGTCCGCCACTGTCTTAACAGTAGCATCTTCTTCAGCCAGAGGAGCAGCTTTTAAAGCAGGAACAAGCATTGTATCCGTATCAGATTTTGTGCTTTCTACCTGTTTTTTCTCAGAAATAGCTGCTTTTTCTAACGAAGTTTTCACCCCTTCTTTCTTATTACTTAACTTGGGCTGACTCTTCCCTTTCAGCGTGTCACCATCTTTTGTTGAATTCTCATTGAAGTTCTTATTTGGTTTATATGATGCAACAAAAGATTCTAAGTCGTATTTATCTCCTGAAACAACAATCATGCCATCACCACTGGCAGATGAAGAGGAGCTTTTTACTTTATTTCCAGAAGACTGTGATTCTTTAATAGATGAGCCAGAATCTAAAACTCTTGCCATTTGATCATCAAAAGATTCAGTCATATTGTCTGATGAATAGCCATTATTTAAAATATTTCTAGCCATTCTACCCCATGCAGAATTCGGGTCTACTCTAGCATATTCTCTCAAATACAATCTAGCCTGCTGTTTTTCACCAATTGAGTCAGCTATAGAGGCCATATTCCATAATGATTCTAAATCACTTCTGTTTCTTTGGTAAGTTAAAGTATACCAATATAGGGCTTCTTTATATTGACCGAGTGAATAAGTGGTAACTGCCAGCTTTCTTGTTATTTTATCTGCCTTAGGATTTTCTTTATGATAACGCAACAATGCAGGAATCATCTCTGGCGATTCACTAGCTTCTGAAATTCTGGGCTGTAATATTTCTTCTTTTTCAAAACCTCTTTGAGGTTCAACCACAGATGTCTTTCTTCTTTTTGGTTGGTCAAGCTTTTTTGTAGCATAGTAAGCTTTTGCATCTGCATTACTTTTTTTGACTGAATTGACAACGTCAATAGTCATGTAATTAGATGTATACCCCATATCTCTAACCATTAATTCAATAGGATAATCTTCTGCCAACAATGGTGAAGCTGCCAACAAAGCAAGAGTGACTTGAGTGATTATTTTTTTCATATTACTTCCCAAAAATGATTAAACTAACAAGTTCAAGTACCTTTCGGCAGAAGTTTAAATTTTTTCACCTATTATTTAATTTTTTTTTAGATGTAAGATAGAAGATAGAAGGTAGAAGGTATGAGAGATGAGCCAAGCAGAGCTTGACGTGATAGGTGATTGGTGATGGGTGGTGAGTTGGCGGACAGCAGACGCGAGACCTCTATTCTCCGCACAAGGCTCGTTCCCTCAAAGTCTATCCGAAGGTACAAATTATCAGAGACCGCGGAGGAGAATAAGGTTGAGCAAGCAGCTGGCCGCTTTTAAAAAATTAAGAGTTGAGACAGTCTTCGGACTCAACTTTTTACTGTTTGGCAAAAATCTCAAAAATCCCCCTTCCCGACTGCCTTTGGCAGTCAGCCCCTTCAGTCTCGCTTTCGCTCGCCAGCTTCCCCACCGTTCGTGGGGCAGCATCGCCTTTGAGAAAGGGGATCTTTAAAGAATTACACTCAATTATCGTTTGCTTATAATTGATAGTTATATCTGTTACTTGCGTTTGCTAAAACATTCCCCTTATCTCTTGCCTCTTATCTCTTATCTCTAAGAGTTATACGTTTATGACAATGGGTAGACTTCAAAAGCTGTCTTATATAAGAGCAAGCTGCTGTCCGTGTGAAAGAAAAAATGCTAGACTATATTCTTAAGAGAACTTATAATGTACACAAAAATCAACTTAAAGATACTATTAGGAGCGACAAATGCATCTAAAAAAATGTATTTTCCTTTGTTTGTTACTCTCTTTTGTATGCTGTTTAACTAATGTACTGCACGCAGAAGAATTCGACTTTTCAGCACTAGAAAAGAAAGTCTTTGAAGCCACTCTAGACAATGGCTTAAAACTGATAATATTCCCAAATCATGACGCACCAGTAGTTTCTATGACTACTTGGGCAAATGTTGGCGGTTCAGACGACCCCAAAGGCTATTCTGGTCTTGCTCATATGTTTGAACATATGGCTTTCAAGGGTACAACAATTATTGGTGTTAAAGACTATGCAAAAGAAGTTCTTTGCATTGCCAAAGAAGATGTATTAGATAAACAAATCAGAGAAGAACGCTCTAAAGGTCTTCTTGCAGACCAGAAAAAGCTGGAAAAACTTCAGCAGGATTTGCAAAAAGCTATTGACGAATCTTACGCTCTCGTTATTCCAAACGAATTCACCAATAGACTTCAAAGAGAAGGTGCTGTAGGCTTAAATGCTTTTACATCAGCCGACCAGACTGCTTATATTATGAGCATGCCTTCAAATAAGCTTGAACTTTGGATAGCTATGGAAGCTGAACGTTTCTTACACCCAGTTTTAAGAGAAATGTATAAAGAACGCATGGTTATCCAGGAAGAACGCCGAATGAGAACAGAAAACACTCCTTCTGGCAGATTACATGAAGAATTCTTAGCTGCTGCCTATAAAGCTCACCCCTATGGCACCCCAATAGTTGGTCATATGTCCGATATCATCAACTATAACAGAGCTGAAGCTAAGAAATTTTTTGAAAAATATTATTCTCCAAGCAATTTAACTATCGCATTAGTTGGCGATGTAGACCCACAAGAAGGTCTAGCACTTGTAAAAAAATACTGGGACCGTATTCCCAGACGTGAAAAACCAACCAGATTAACAACTGTAGAACCTGAACAGACTGCTGAACGCAGAGTAAAAATCGAAGAAAAAACTCAGCCAAGCATGATGATGGGTTGGCATGTTACAGAATCAATTCATCCAGATATGCAGCCAATCATTGCTATGATGAGCATTCTTGGTCAGGGAAGAACTTCCAGACTTTATAAGAGAATGGTTTTAAAAGAAAAGGTTGCAGTTTCTGCTGGTGCTTTTTCTGGTTATCCTGGTGGAAAATATCCAACATTGGCAGTAGTTTATTCATATCCTGCTCAGGGAAAAACCAATGCAGAATGTGAAAAGATTATAGACGAAGAAATCGAAAAACTTCAAAACACTTTGGTTTCAAAAGAAGAACTTGATAAAGTTAAATCAAGAGCAAGCATTGGTTTCATCAGAGATTTAAGAGACAATCTTGAATTTGCCATGAAATTGGCTAGTTATCAACAGCTTTATGGTAACTGGAGAGAAGTTTTTAAAGAAGTCAACAAAATCAATGCTGTAACTCCTGAAGACATTCAGAGAGTTGCCAAGAAATATTTCAAGAAAACAAACAGAACAGTTGCAACAATAGAAACAATTAAAGAAACAGAAACTAAGGAGGCTTCAAAATGAGAAAATTATTAAATAAACTTTTTATCAGCTCTTTGATTGCTCTTTCTCTCTTTAACACCTCCTCTGTTAAGGCAGAAGAACCCGTTGAATTCAGTTTTGATTCAATCAAATTCCCTCCACTTCATGATGTAGCTGTTCCAGATGTTAATAAAGTAACTTTAAACAATGGAATGCGCATATATTTGCTGGAAGACCATTCTTTGCCATTAATAGATGTTTTTGTCAGAATCAACATTGGATCTTATCTTGAACCCAAGAATCAGGTTGGTCTTGGTGACATCGTCGGTGACTTATTAAGAGAAGGCGGAACTGAAAAATGGTCTCCCGATGAATTAGACGAAATGTTAGAAGGTCTGGGAGCCTCTGTTGAAACTTCTGGCGATGTAACTTTCCATAGTTTAGGCTTAAATATGCTCAGTAGTCAGAAAGATCTGGCAGTAGAACTTATGGACCAGATTCTTCGCCATCCGCGCTTTGACGAAGGTCGTTTTGAACAGGCCATGATTGGTTATAAATCTGGAATAGCAAGAAGAAATGACAATCCTTCTTCTGTAGCCAGCAGAGAATTCAGGAAAATGATATATGGCAAAGACTCTGTTTTCGCTGCCCAGACAGAATACTCTGACTTAGCCAATATAAAAAGAGAAGATTTGATAAATTTCCATAAGAGATACTACAAACCAGAATTTGTAATGATGTCTGTTTGTGGCGATTTCAAGATGGAAGAAATGGTTTCCTTACTCAAGAAACATTTTGAAAAATGGGAAAAAGGCAACGAAACTTTGCCACCAATTCCAGAAGTTAAATATGATTTCGATCAGCGTATCGGCTATGTTGAATTTAAAGATGCTAAGCAAGCCAATATATTCTTAGGTCATATCGGTGGTTTATCTTATGATAAAGATGTACCACAAAGAATAGTCATGAATAATATTCTCGGTGCTGGTGGTTTTAGCAGCAGATATTTCAACATCATTCGTTCAAAAGCCGGTCTCTGCTATTCTGTTTACGGAGTTTATGATTCTAACTACACTTATCCTGGAATGTTCATTAATTTCACTGGAACAAATTGTAGTTCTGCAATCAAGGCTACAAAAATGATTAAAGATGTTATCAAAAAGTTCCAGACAGAAGGCGTAACCGAAGAAGAATTAAACAGCGGCAAACAGCCATATCTAAACAAATTTGTTTTCAATTTTGACAGCAAAGAAAAGATTGTTAACAGAATGCTTACTTATGATCTGTTCGGACTTCCCTATGATTTCCTGCAGAAGCAGAAAGAAGCTGTAGAAAAAACTACTGCAGAAGACGTAAAAGCTGTAGCCAACAAGTATTTGAAGCCAGACAAGATGAGAATAATCATTTGTGGCGATAAAGAACTCTTTGACGAACCAATTGAAAGTCTGGATAACGGTCCTGTAACCCAGATTGATATCACTATTCCGGAACCAAAAGATAGAGATAAGAGATAATAGA
>JAFPZP010000048.1 GCA_017417215.1 Candidatus Rifleibacteriota bacterium
GAGTCTGCACAGCATATTATTCTCGCAAGTCGAGGTTTTTCTTCGCCTTTTAAGCCTTACGGGTAACCTTTGCCGTCGAAACGTTCATGGTGGTATTTAATTAGTGGAACTTTTTCTTTCAAGAATTTAGCTGGTTCAATAATCATAGCTCCACGTGAAGGGTGGGTTTTTATTTCCTGATATTCTTCATTTGTTAATTTATCTGTTTTATTGATAATCGCTTCAGGAATACCAATCTTGCCAATATCATGAAGTAGAGCACCAATATAAAGATTTTTAATTTCTTCTTCGGGTAAACCCATCTTTTTGCCTATTTCAACAGAATACTTGGCAACACGTTCGCTATGACCCATTGTGTAGGTGTCTTTGGCATCTATAGAATTTGCCAAAGCTCTGACAGCAGATAAGTAGCTTGCTTCTAAATCTTCATAAAGCTTTGCATTATTAAGGGAAACAGCTATTTGTGAAGCTAGTGTAACCATCATATCAAGGTCGCTTTTGTCGAATGGTTCGCCAGAAAGTTTATCTGTAATAGAGAGAACCCCAAGACACTTTTCCTTAACTTTAAGAGGAACACAGATAGAACTAGAACCTGCATCTATAGAATCATTATCATTAGTATGCATGTCATTTATCATGATGGGTTCGCCGCGCTGGAAAACCTTACCAGCAATACCTTCGCCACTTTTTATAGGTTTCATTGCTTTGCTGGATTTTTCACCTTTATAGAGTTTTAAGTTCAAAAGCTTGGTTTCTTCATCATAAAGAATGATTGAACTTGTTTTTACTCCGCCAAAAACTTTTGCTGTCAAGTCTAAGATTAGTTCTAAAAGCTTGTTGATATCTAATACAGTTCCGATATTCTTGGCTATTTCATGTAGAGTATTTAATTCTAGAATTTTTCTATGAAGATCTTGCCACATTAGAGCATTTCTGATTGCTGTAGAAGTTTCTTTAATTATTCCTTCTACAAGACTCAAATCAGATTCAGAAAAGTCTTCGCCTGAAAGTTTGTTTTTGCCGAATAATACTGCTATGACTTTCCCTTTTACAATAATAGGAATGTAAAAGGATTTATCTTGCTTTAGAATAGTATTTGAATCTGAATTGCCAGAATCATTAGAAATAGTGCCTTCTTGCTTAGAAACAGTTTCGTTGATTACTAAGTTTTCGCCAGTTTGATATACTTTTGAAGCGATTAACGAATCAAGAGGAACACGCTTGTTTTCCGGAATTGATTCTGTATTTAAACCTTTGATGACTTTATATTCAAATTCGTTATGTAGTTCATCTACTACTAGAACAATACATGTTTGTATGCCATTCATTACATTCAAAACATTTTCAACGAGCTTAGTGTAGATTTCATCAAGGTTGTGAGTAAAACTTAAAGAATGGTTAATCTGGTTTAATGCAGCCATTTCAAAAAGTTTTCTATCTTGTTTTTCTGTCTTTTCATTGAGTTCTTTTTCTTTTTCATTAATTTTAAAAAGCATATTAGAGAACGCAATGCTGAGGGGAAGGCTTTCTATTGAGTTGTCTACATCAACTTCTGGGTTGATATTTCCATCAGATACTTTGTTAGCTATTGAAGTAAGCTGAAGTAAAGGTTTATCTAAGTGTTGTGAAACAACTCTGGAAATATAGAAGGAAAAAACGAAACCTGCTATTAAGCAAAAAAGGCTGATATTAAGAACTTCAGACCCTTTATTTACAAAATAGTCATTTGAAAAAACAATCTGAATGAAACCTATTTCTTTATCGGTTTCAGAGTCTATAAGAGGATTTTCTATAACAATTGTCGGAGGGAAATAAATGTAGTAGCTATGTCTGAATTTTGTATTCGGAGCTGATTCTGCAATCTTTCTTTTGCTGGAATCAGATATTTGAACTGCAATAATATCGTTGTTAAGTATTTCTTGAGTAGTCAATGATTTGGCTAATTTAGTGATTCTTGCAGTATCATTTGAATTCAAATAATCTATTATTAATGGGCTGATTGTTCTTACTATGGTTGAGCCTTTTCCTTCTGTATAGTTCCTGCTTAGTGTTTTCCAGCGAGTAAGCTCAGACCATGTAAATATTGTTACAAGAATAAATGTAAGCAGCGAAGACAAAAGAAATATTTTGTTCTTTAACGACATGGAATGGACTGTATTGGTATTATATATATTATTGCTACTCATTAATTGCTTCTCCGTTGTTGCTTTCTGTAACGATAATAGCTTCGCTAATGGTTTCAGAATCTTTTTTTGCCGAAGAAACAGATTCTGAAGAGTTGGGAATGGAAATACTTTGTTCGGGGTTTTCAGATGGCACAGATTCAGATGTATTTGTTTCTGAATGAATTATAGACGCATCTTCAACCTCTTTTGCATTAATATTGAATAATAGTTGTTCTTGAGAATTAGTTCTTTCTCGAGCATCTGCTTGAGCTTGAGATATTATAGATTCTTTAATGATAGACTGAAAAAGAGACCCTTTGGCGGGTAATGGGTGCATCATTCCGCAAAATACAAAATAAAGCATTCCGCTGGTAAATATAAAGAGATGGCTGAAGTTTCCAGACAATTGTTTGTTAAATAAGAAATACCATATTATAGAAGCAATTATGATAAAAACAACTCTATAAATGAGACCTTGTTTCTTATATTGTGGTATAACCGGAGCTATACCTTTTATTATATTTAATAGGGCTAAAATGAAATGAATAGCCATAACAGATAAAACTGTGGGAACTAACCAGTTTGGATACGGTTTTTTTATTGCATTAATGACAAATAGGGCAGCGGTCCCATAAGCTGAAGCTATAGATAAGGCTCTATAATAGTTAAAGAATTTTGATATTCTTTTTTTTACAGAATCAACTATTAGAATATCATCCCAGTTGTTGTCTGCTTCGAGCTTTATTCTGCCTAAAACATAATTGTTTACTGCATCGCCCATGAAAAATGGGGCAACACAGATTACAAGCAAAAAGATATGTGTCCATTCATATAACCACTCATTTTTTTGCAACAGTATCCAGGTTAGAATACAACCGAATACCGTTGTGTGATTACATGAAAGACCTAGAAAAAGTATACTTTTGAGTTTGTTAAAACCCGAGTTATCAGAAGTTAATGATTGCATAAAAATATAATAACATTTACAAAAGATAATTGCTACCCACAATTTTTAAAATTAGATTTATCTAACTTTAAAAAGGTTATTGATATATAAAAAGTTTATGCTACAATTTCATAGAGATGAGAAAAACTAACCTTTAAATAAAGGAAGGAATAATATGTCAAAAGAATTTACCAGAATAGGTATTGAACAGCTCGCTTCTTGGATACTCCGAGAATATGATGAAACACAGCAGATTTTCGGTATTCATAAAGATTTATTCTTTACTCCGAAAGCTGATGACCCATTTACAATGACCAGATATGGTCAGTTCATGGAAAGCCCAATCGGTGTTGCTGCTGGTCCACATACTCAGATGGCCCAGAACTTGATTGCCGCTTGGCTTTGTGGCTCAAGATATCTTGAACTCAAGACCATTCAGACTATGGATGACCTTGGCAAGATTATCAGCAAACCCTGTATTGATATGCAGGATGAAGGCTATAACTGTGAATGGTCACAGGAACTCAAACTAGAAGACAGTTTCGATGAATATCTGAATGCTTGGATAATGCTCCACATTCTTCGCCATAAATTCGGTTGGACAAACGAAAAGGGTAGGGGCTTCATTTTCAATATGAGCGTTGGCTACAACCTTGAAGGCGTTTTGAAACCAAATGTTCAAGAATTCCTTGATAAAATGGCTAATTCAGAACAATACCTCAAAGAAAAGCTCATGGCTGTTAAGAAATATTATCCACAAATTGATGAAATTGATATCCCAGCTAAGCTTTCTGATAATATCACATTGTCTACAATGCATGGCTGCCCACCAGATGAAATCGAAAAGATAGCTATGTATCTTGTTAAAGAACGTGGCTACAACACAACTATTAAGTTGAACCCAACTCTTCTTGGTCCAGATCAGCTTCGCCACATTCTTAATGATGTTTGTGGTTTCGTAACTAACGTTCCAGATGAAGCATTCGGTCATGACCTCAAATATCCTGATGGCGTTGAAATTTTGAAGAATATGACCAAGGCCGCTGCTGAAAAGGGCGTTGCTTTTGGTATTAAGCTTACCAACACTCTTGAAAGCTGCAACCACAAGAATATATTCCCAGAAAAAGAAAAATTCATGTATATGAGCGGTCGCGCTTTGCACCCAATCAGCATTAATCTTGCTGCCAAATTGCAGAACGAATTCAATGGTCAGCTTGATATTACATTCAGCGCTGGTGCTAATTGCGATAATATGCATCAGATTCTTGCCTGTGGTATTAAGCCAGTAACTGCTTCTTCAGATATTTTGAAACCAGGCGGATATGCTCGCCAGATTCAGACTCTTGAAAACGTTGCTAAGGCAATGAGAGAAATCGGTGCTTCTAATATTGATGAATACATTGTTAAGTATGCCGATGCAGGCACTAACGATGTTAAGGAAGCTGCTCTAATCAATCTCCGCAGATATGCTGGTGCTGCTCCTGCTAATAAAGCTTATCACAGAGATTCTAAGACTGGCGATTCTGTAAAGACTGGTCGCAAGCTCACTACTTTCGACTGTGTTAAGGCTCCATGTCTTACCACATGCCCAGTTGAACAGGATATTCCAGACTATATGTATTACACTTCAAAAGGTGACTACAAGAAAGCTTATGAAGTCATCATGAAGAACAACCCAATGCCAAATGTTCTTGGTATGATCTGCGATCATCAGTGCCAGCACAAGTGCACTCGTATGAATTATGACAGTTCAGTTCTCATCAGAGAAATCAAGCGCTTTATCGCTGCTAAGAACGAAAATCGCCCAGCTTTACAGCCTGGTCAGGATAACGGCAAGAAAGTTGCAATCATTGGTGCTGGTCCATCAGGTTTGGCTGCTGCTTACTTCTTAAGACTTGAAGGCTTTGGCGTAGATGTATTTGAAACTAAGGCATTTGCTGGCGGTATGATTTCTGATGCTATTCCAGCTTTCAGACTTACTGATGAAGCAATTCGCAAAGATGTTGATTTCATCGCTAGTCTTGGTGCTAATATTCACTACAACGAAAAGATTGATGCTAACCGCTTTGAAGAAATCAGAAAAGCTTACAACTATGTTTATGTAGCTGTTGGTGCTCAGGTAGCTAAGAAGATGGGCGTTCCCGGTGAAGATGCTCAGGGCGTTCTAGACCAGCTCACTTTCTTGTCTGATGTAAGACGCGGTAAAGAAGTTAACTTAGGCGAAAGAGTAGTTGTTATCGGTGGTGGTAACTCTGCTATGGACGCTGCTAGAACTGCTCTTAGACTTGGCAATGGCACTAAGGTAACTCTTGCTTATAGAAGAACTAAAGCTGAAATGCCAGCAGACCCAGACGAAGTTGTAGCCCTCGCTGAAGAAGGCGTTGAAATACTTGAACTCCATGCTCCTGTTGAAGTTGTTGTAAATGACGGTAAAGTCACTGCAATGAGACTTCAGAAGATGAAACTTGGTGAAAAGGGTGCCGATGGCCGCCGCAAACCAGTTGCAATCGAAGGCGCTGTAGTTGATGTTCCATGCACTTCTATAATCAGTGCTATTGGTCAGGGTGTTAAAGTTGATTTCGTAGATTCAGCTATACTTAGAGCTAATCCAGTAACTGGCGAAACTTCATTAGAAAACGTATTCGCTGGTGGTGACGTTTCTAGAGGAGCTGCTACTGTAGTTAAGGCTTGTGGTGACGGCCGTATCGCTGCTATGAATATAGTTGCAAAAGCTGGTCAGGAATTCGGTATTAAGCCAATGAAGGTTGACAAAGGCTTGTCTGCTGCTGAACGCATGAGAAGAAGCGCAACCAAGGTTAAAGGCTTGAGAATACCTGAAATTCCAGTTAAAGACCGCTGCGGTTTGAATAAAGTTGTAATTCGTGAACTTACAGATGAAGAAGCAAAAGCTGAAGCCGGTCGCTGCTTATTCTGTAACGATGTCTGCAACGTCTGCGTAAGCGTATGTCCAAACCGTGCTAATCGCTCTTACACCATTAAGACTGGTGATTATCCAATCTACAAGAGCAAAAACAAGATGGGTACTATAGTTCTTGAAAAAGAAGGTACTTTCAGACTTACTCAAGCAAATCAGGTTCTCAATATTGGCGATTTCTGTAATGAATGTGCAAACTGCACTATGTTCTGTCCATCTGCTGGTGACCCATACAAGCAGAAACCAAAATTCTATTTGACCGAAGAAAGCTTCAAAGCTGAAGAAAATGGCTATAGAATTTCTGGAAACGTTCTTCGTGAAAGAGTTAAAGGCAGAGAATACAGTATCGAAGAAAGAGATGACTGCTTGTTCTTCAGTGGCAACCATATGGAAGCAAGAATCAATAAAGAAACCTTCGCTGTTATGGATGCTATGCCAAAGAATGGTGGAGCTCAGAGCTATTCATTTGAAAATGCTCTTAAGATGGCTATCCTTTATATGGCAGTAAAAGACCAGGCTTTCAACTTCTAAATTAAATAACTGAAAATTCAGTATTTAATTGCAAAACAAAAAAGAGACGGTAGAAATACCGCCTCTTTTTTGTTACGAATAGAAATCTTAAATCTTGTGTCTCCATCTATGGTCATAAGTCTTACAATAAAATCAACAAAAACCAACTACAATAAAAACAAATAGTGTTTTTTACAGTCTTTCGAGAAATATTTTTGCAATACGAAACATTAATAAAAAGCTTTCCCGACTTTGACTGAGTGATGAAGTTCTTTTTGAAGTGTCTTCTCAAAAATATCCTTGGTTGCGCTTTAAGATAGCCTTTTCTCTTTGATAAAGGGGATAAGTTATAAATATTACACATATCTTTTTTTGAAAAACGTAGCGAATTATTAAATTATATAATTGCGAAAAATCAATGAATGTGTGATAAACTTGATTAAAAAGGGGTTTGATTGTTTATATAATCAGAGCAGTGACTATCCCGAAGTTAAGCAACAGAAATATTTAAGTTTCCACCAAGATTAACAGTTTTAAAGCTGTTATTATTTATAATTCGGTTTTCATTAATTTTATATTTAAATGGGAAAAAGCAGGCAAGGTTTTGTAATTCGTTTATAGTTTTGCTACTTTCTTTAGTGTTGCTCAACAATATGCTTTTTAACATAAAGTCAATAATTTCATCGTTATTTATGGCATACTTGCAAAGGCTGTAACTGCCTTTTTTTATTGGCTTTAAAGCTCCCAGTTCTATTATGGTTCCTAGTGTTTTTTCTACAGAATAAAAAAGTGTGGAACGTTCGCCCCATTCTTCAAACATTTTTTCTTTTATTTGGTTATTTGTTATTACCTCTTGGAACTTTGCTATTTTCCCTATTATAGTGCAAATGTCTGTAAATACAGGATAAGCAGTTAATATTAGGCACCAGTTTATAACTAATGAATATTCAGGATATTTTTTGATTAGTTCAAGAGCATTAATTTGTAAATCATTATTATTGCTAACCCAAATATTCATAAGAATTTTTGTGATTTTTCTTATATTCGTTGGGCTTTTTATTTCACAGCTCAAATATTCGCTTATTTTCTTCTTTATAAATGTATCTTCTTCAGAAGATACTATTTCTACTGTCTTTTCAAGCCAACTAAATTTTAATTTTTGCGATAATCCTATATTTTTAGTCATTTTCATCTCTCAATTCTCAATTCTCAATGCAATAAAGGGTACTATTACTTCATCTAAAGTTATACCTCCATGACTCATTAATTCAGAACCATTAGAATCAAGAGCATTATTGGAATTACAGACTAAGTAATCATAACCAACTGGCAAATAATCATTTGGTATTTCTATCATATCAAATTTCTCGACTAATTCATTTTTATCAGCATAATTCTTTTGAATAATCATTCTTTTACTTCTAGAAGTTGTTTGAACTCCATTTTGAGTATATCTGCCTACTCCATAACATTGTGTATTGCCATGGTCAGCAGTTATATATACATCAAAACCTTTGTTTTGTAATTCTTTTATATAATTTTCTAGTTTTTCAGCAATTCCTAGTTCTTTTATTGAATTTAAAAGGATTTTACTATTTCGTGATTCATGAACCAAATCATCTATATCATTTATTATTATAGCCACGCACTTTGTTTTTAAATTGATTAAATTATCAATGTTTTCAGAAATGAATTGCTGGTTAGAAATATATTCTACTTCATAGTCTTTATAGTTTAATTCTTCTGAAGCATATTTCTTAAATCCTTTTTCTTCCTGTGATAAGTCAAAAGGTTTATTCAAGTATTTAGGGAATTTACCAGAAAGTAGACTTTGTCTTGAGATGGATGTTATTGTTGGTAGCATAGCAAAAGCAAAAGATTCTTTATATTTAAAATTATTTAATTTTTGGGAAATTGCTTTCCAATTTAATAAGCTCATTCCATCCATTACAATTAAAGCGAACTTTTTGCTTTTTGAATGAATGTAGTCTAATACTTTATTTACAAGAATAGGACTTTTTGACGTTGTGTAATTATGCAGCTTAAAATAGTTATTTAATATATACTCTTTAAAATGTTTATTGATTGATTTATGAAGCTCCCCAAAAGTTTCATTTTGGGGGAGCTGGCAGCCTATAGGCTGACTGAGGGGGCTGATTGCTGTAAGCAATCGGAACCTCAAAGCTATCAATTCTAATTCTGACTTTTCATTGAGTATTTCAAACCAATCAAAAGGTGAATTAGCTTCTTTTGATTTAAACACTAATTCAAAAGTTTTACTTTTTACAAAAATATAAATGTTTTCATCTGTAAATACTTTTTGTTCAATAAACTTTAAAGTATCTGAATAATTTAAATTATAAGGGCAATATTCATAAACTATCGAACAAAGCAAGTCCAACTGGTTTTTATTATGTATTTTTTCTTTTATTGCTTTTGCATTTAATTCAGGGAATATCTCTTCTATATTTATTCTTTTTACAACGCAAATATCTCTAATCTCATTTGGAATATCACCATCTGACCTTACAATTAATAGTATTTGCTTATCAGCAGATTCTTGAAGCTCCCCCACAAACGGTGGGGGAGCTGGATTTGGCGAAGCCAAAGACTGAGGGGGCTGCTCACGATGTGAGCGGTGACTGAGGGGGCTGCAAAGCTTTGCTTTGCAGTTGGTGGATGTGGCTTTGACAAAGACGAAAGGGGTCTTCGAACTATAATAAACATCGTATCCTTGCTTCTTGAAATAATCACTTATAGAAAACTTTTCTTCTAGGTTTTCTTCATCAATAAAGATAATACGCTTGTTTTGTTCAGCGTTATTGGTTTCGTATAAATATTGTGAAAATGAAAGCATGATTAAAGATATAAGATATAAGATACAAGATAGCTGAGAAATGAGATGTCCAACAATCAAGTTCAAAAAAGCTAGATAGCCACACTTTGGTTTTGCTTTTTGACGATGACGAGCTTTTTTGAACTTTCATCTTTCATCTTTCATTTTTCAAATTTTAACAACATTTGTTCCCCTGGTTCGTAAGTATCAGCTTTGCTGAGGCTGTTGTCGTAATACATCAAGAGCTTGGAGTCTTCTTGGATGATGCTTTCAGGCAGCCTTTTACCCATTTCTACAATAGCTTTATAGTTCTTTTCTTTCCAAAGATGGGCAAAACCAACTCTAATTGCTTCTGAACGGAAAGACTTTAATTTGCCTTTACTAGCTCTATAGGTTTCAAACTCTTTTAAAAGGTTCTTTTCACGAAGTTTCTTAACATCTGCTTCCTTTGTCGGGTCTGGAATTCTCCATTTGCCTGTTTCATCGTCTTTTAAGAAGTTATCCTGTAATAAAACAGAAAGCTCTGGAATAGCTTCATACTTGTCTACTGCTTTTAATTCCTGCATAAACTTCGGCTGTAATTCTGCATAAGTCTGTGGAGCATTACCGTCTTTTTCACTTAACTGCCTGTATAGCCAACCAATAGCTGATTTTTCATTAGTTACAAATAGTGAAAAATCAATGTTTTCTAAGTCGGTTTTAACTCTGACAGCATCATATTCATTGACCTGACTAGACAAGAAATACATTCCGTCTCGTTCTAATAGTTCTTTTCTGGTTTTTAAGCCTTTATAGAAATCGCTTGCATCTAAGGGAACAGGCAATCCATGCATTATGTGGTATGCTACCATTCTATCGAAAAGTAAGTAAGCCTCTCTTTCTGCTATAACTTCTATTTTGTTGTTTTTAACTACAACAACAGGTAAGTTTTCTAGATGCTGTCTGACAAAAGCCCACGCTGTTTCTTCACTACCAGCTTCGCTTAACATCTCGCGTTTCAAGCTTTCTTTGGGTTTATAGGCGGAAATAACCAAATCTTGTTTTACTGCACTAGAGGTTGTTACCTGCTTAAAACTGCCTTGTTGCTTATCTAAGGTTCTAACATCTGCAATTACAAAACCTGCTCTCAATATTGCTTCTTGGATTGCGTTCCAAACTGCATTTTTAGAATTATGAAATTCTACTGTCATCCAGCGGTTGGGTTTTAAGACTCTGTAATATTCAGAGAAACATTTGGTCATCAAATCTTGATATTCGTGTAAACCTTTTTTCTGTAACTCATTTATTATTGCCTCACATTTATTATTTGTTTTTACTTTTAGCCAAGATTCCCAGATAAAACTTAATTCAGAATAATTTAGATTACTTCCAAAAGGAGGATCTGTAAATATGTAATCAACACATTTTGAAGGAATAAGACTATTTGTTAAAGAACCTGTTGATATACAACAAATATTATTATTATTTGATTCAAATGCCTTTTTATATTTATTTATTTTCCCTATATATGCATTAAATGGATTCGCTTCACAAGTCATAGAAGAGATATAAAGAGTTCCGCTTAGAGGGTTATATGGGAAAGAAACGTTTGGTCTGTATCTATTCATTCTACTTAAATTAATTAATTGGCTAGTAAACAAGCTTTTTAAGAAATTAATTTTTTTATAAGATGATTGGCATATTAATGAATATATTTTAGATAGAATGTATAAATTTCTTTTTGTATAAAATTGATAAACGAAATTTATATAATGAGATCTTTTTGGTTGTTCAGTATTATACCCATTTGGAAGTTCATCTATAGGAAACCAATATGGTATAGAAATATTTTCTATTTTTTTTATTAATTCTATGTCCTCATTATCAGGTTTTTTATAGTAATATATATTCTTAAATTTATACTTTATCAAAATTAATTTTTGTTTTACTCTTTTTTGAAAACTGTTTGATATTTCATCGAAGTAGTTGATTGTTGATTTTTTACAATCATTCTTTTTTAATTGTGCATTACAATGAGGACAAATAAAAGTTTCATGAACTTTACCGTTTTCATCAGAAGCTATATCGTGAAAAATAAATTCATTTCCACAATTAGAACAAATCATAATATCAGACCATATAGAATTTTGTATAATTCCGTATTGTTTTTCTGAAGTATTATTTTCAATAATATGTTCTGTCTTGAGCATCCATTCACATTCTTGATATGCTTTATTCAAAATATTATTTGCAACTTGTTCAAATTCCTGTATTTCTTTATCAGTGTTATAAATATTGCTTATAAACGTTGCAATAGGAGATAAGTCACAAAGAATAGGAATTCTTTTTATATCTTTATTCATTTTTTTTCTCAAAAAGAGTATTTTCTTGTTGGCAAAGATTTGATGCAACTCCAGTCATTCCTGATCCGCAAAATCCATCAAATATAATATCACCAGGCTTAGTATAATGAAGTATATATTTCATTATCGCTTTATATGGAACTTTTGTATGATATGTATGTGCTAAATAAATCGGGTCTGTTTTCCCTTCATTGACATCAGCAGCATAGGGTTCGCAGTGGTAATCATCGGTGGCTTCATCGTAGGGAGTTCCGTTTTCTTTTATGAAGTCTTCTATGAAAGGATTAGGGCAGGCTGTGTAATAGGGTGGGTCAGAAAGAGCAATTATGTCTTCGTCAGTACCGATAGGGAACCCATCAATATTTCTTACTTTGTCTAAGTCTGCTTTTGTAAGTTTGCGTTTTTCCATTGTTTTGTTCCTTTCTTGGTTATAAAAATCACCCTGTCACTGATTGTTTTCAGCATTCAGCCTCTTCAGTCACCGCTCACTTCGTGAGCAGCCCCCTCAGTCTTTGGCTTCGCCAAATCCAGCTCCCCCACCATTCGTGGTGGAGCATCTTCGGTTCGCTTTGTGGGAGGATCTTAGTTCGTGATTGTTATTCGAAGTTTAGACTGGTCTTTTTTGCCGATTTCAGAAGAAATGAAGTTATCAATCAGCTTTCTTAAATCCTGGATTTCAAGAGGCGAGAGTGATTCTAACTGCTTGGTCAAATCAGCAAAATTTATTGTTAGTAGCTCAAAGCCTTTAAATACCTGCGACAAAATATTTATAAAATTGTCATCAATACTTTCAGGGAATTTCTGATCTTCGATAAAGTCTTTTATAATCTGTTTTTGCTTGCCTTTCAAAAGCTTAATATCAGCTTTGACTTTATCCTCTTGAAGCATTTTCAGAAGCTTTTCTTCCCATTCTTTATAAAGGGTATTTATACGTTCTTCTATGTTGTCTAGTGCTCCAACAGTATTTTTTGTATTATCGCCAATTCTAAATTTGCAGCTTCCACAATGTGGATTAGTTTCCAAAAAGTTTGACTCTAAGTCATAACAGATTTTTAAATCAGCTAAATCCTTTTCTATCACTGTAATTGAAGAATAAGGCAGAAACTCTAATTTGCTGAGTTTTCTTAATGCAGATAACTTTTCACCTTGAAGCAAATTCCCTTTTCGTTTAGCTTCTTCGTGGTTTAAGTGTTTCTTTTTATGTTCATTGTAATAAAGAACAATATATTCCTTTTTTATCTGTTCTAGTTCGCAACTGATTTGGTTTGCCTTTTGTCTTCCACAACCATCTTCATAAATACTATCTCTCAAAGTTCTGAACTTGTCTTTTGCTAGAGTTAGTCTTGCTTTTAATTCCTCGTTGAGTTCATCTTCTATTTGGCTTAAATATGAAGTCACATCACTGCAGACTTCTTTAAAATCCATATATTCAGGAATAAGATTAAGTTTCTTGATATTTCCAGCCAAAGCTTCTATTTTTTCAGAGTCTAGTGAGAAATTAGCTAGTTTTGCAGATGTATTAAACTTTTTATTATAGTTGGAAAATTCTTCATTTATTTCTTTGCATGCTTTTATTAACTGTTCTTTTTGATTATCGTTGACCAGTTGTTCGCTCCACAAAGAAAAAGAACTTTTTACTTTGTATTCATTTTTAACTGCTTTATCACAAAGCTCACTAGCTTTTTTGCAGAGTTCTTCCGCTGCTTTATCACGATTAGAAATATTGTCTAACAATGATGGGTTTATTTCCAAAACATCAAAAAGCTTTTTTAATTCAGCTTCCGCCATTTTTGAAGGTCTGGAAATATATTTGAAATTAATGATTTCATCATAATTAGCAATCTTAAATAAATCTTCTAATTTTGTAGCATCTATGCTTATATTATTCTTTACTGTAATTCTAGCTTGTCCGCCATAAACCAAAGCTAGAAAAACAACAGATAGAAGTTGATTGCTCAGCTTAAAATGATTGTCTATTGGGTAAGGAGTGCCGTTATCTTCGTATATTTCAGAAAAGTTTATAACTCCCTTTGGAGGCAGTTTTTTCAACTTTGCTATAAAATACTTGGCAAAATTTGAGTATTCTGGCTTAATTCTGTTATTTTCAATCAAACCAAAAGAGTTGAGAATAGCTTCTGAAAGATTGTTTTTCGGCTTTCCTGCAATCTGGTTAAATACGGCTTTTACACATTCATCTATGTTTTTGCGAGTAACTTTAACCTGCATCTTTGGGAAATCTGGATAACGAGTGTTAAATAGTTCTTCAAAGCATACTGAAGCAACTTCGTCTATTGTGTCTTTCAAATTTTGATTGGAAGATGTTCTTCCTGAATATAGCAAGTCGGTAGCTTTGCTGTTTTTCTGATTGTATCTAACCTCAAAGCAGGTATTTCTTTTTTCCCTTAAATACTTTAAAAGCTTATCTTTAAAAAGCTTTGATTTGTTTTCATAGTTTGCTCTGTCTTTTCCTTCACTTACCAAAGCTAATTCTTTTGCAGAATAGTAATATAAAAGATTTTGGTCAAAATCTTCATTATGATTGAAATATAAATAGACTTCATCATCAAAGTCGTTGTGGGAATACTTTTCGTTGCCATAAGGTGGCATAAAGATTATATAGAAGTCTCGTTCTGGTTGAGCAGTGCTTCTTTCGTTTGGATGCCCCAAGAAGAGATAACCTTCTCTGAAAATATTGTGAGACTGCCAGTTTATATCGTATTGATAAATTTTATATCCAGGTACATATTCCTTTTCATCCCATTCTAAGCAACTATAAACTAATTCATAAAATGCGGGATTCAAAAACGAACTATTAACTATTTCTGCTCGCTTTTTGATTTCTTCATCGTAATCAACTCTTTTATTTATATCTAAGTAATATTGATTATTGGCTTCGTTGCAAACAATGAACTGACCTGAAAGCGTAGTTATTATTTCTTTTAAGGTGTTTCTGACAACGCCTAACAGAAAATCTGAATCGTATTCTGGAAGCTCTGTAAATATACAGAGATCGTCTTTTAAATTTTCTGCTGTTAGACCTGTTTGAAGGTTTAAATCGTTGGTAGAAAGTCTATAAACGCTAAGAGCATTGATTATTCTCATTGCAATAGGTTTATATGCTGGTTTTGGAAAGTTTCTGTAGATTATATCTTCTAGTTGAGAGCTTACTGTAACTACCGTATTGATTGGTGTAACTGTTTTAAGCATAGAATTAGATTTGATAGCTTTCCAATAGTTATCAAAAGAGAAAATACCAGGTTCTTCTTCTGGAACTTCTTCGTTAAAGACAGTTTTAATTGTTTCAGATATATTTTTGAGAATGTGGCGGTTTTCTATTAGGAAAAGCTTATTGAAAATATCAATGTAAGCAGGGTGTATAGGAAATAAATCTACAAATTCATCTAACCTTTGAGCCATTCCGGGATACAGAGAACTGAATTTTTCAAGATGGCTTCTGATTCTGCTTTTCTGTTCTTTATTCTTCTTTAAAATTCTTTCTGAAACAACGTAAGCTGTAGCTTCTTTCGATATTACAACCTGTGTAAATCTATCTTTGATATGCATTAAAGTATTAGAAACAAAACTGAATCTTGGATTTTCAAATATTTTTTCCTGAACTCCACAAATAATTCTTAGCTTAGATTTAGAGGCCATTTCGCCAAGTTGTCTAAAAAACTCTAAGTCTGCAACTATTTGCATAGCGTCTCTAGAAGCAAGATAGGAAAGGAATTCGTCTATTACTATTAAATAGCCTTTTTCTGGATATTTTGTTGCAAAAGCTTCCATTATCTTTGCTAGAAGCTTTTTATTATCTCTAACTTTGTTATAGTCAGGAACTTCAAAATCTATTCCACGATTGTCAAAATCTTCTTTTATATAATCAATAAGAAGTTCACGAAGTGGCATTGTTACGCCACCAATTTCAATACGTAAAACTTCAAATTTCCCTGCTATTGGTTTTATGTTTTCTGAAAACTTCTTGTTTTGAATAAGGTCTAGATAATCTGCGTTATTAGAAACAGCAGAAATTAAAGACATTAGGTGAGATTTACCAGTTCCGTAGTTTCCAACGATTAAAATACCTTTGTTATCTAGTAATCTATCGAATTGAAGCTGTTCAATAACGGAATATTTTAGGTTTTCTGCCATTAAATCAGACATTACATAGTTTTTTACGTATTCTTTGGCTTTTGATTCATCATCAGCAGTTTTTAATTGGATAACATCTTCAATAGGGTTAAAGCTGATAAGTTCAGAGTATTTCATCGCAGAATTGATTACCACCTTGATTAGTTTTTAGAACAAAAAAATTCAACAGGTGGAAAATTCTGATTGATTATGTTATGATGTACATAACAAAACAGAAGTGGCTCCACTTGTGTTTTGCAAGGTATTCCGCAACTTACCGCCAAGTAGACTTGCGGAGTACCGCTTAATGATTCAGTTTTCGCGCTAAATATAATAAAGCCTCATTCTAATGGGGCTTTTGTGTTATTTAGTTTATTTAAGAATATCGCTTTTGGGATATTTTGTCAATTTTAATATAGAAATAGCTATAATGAGCCAGTTTCAAAATAGATTACGCCGTGCTATGACTCAAAAAGGTTTAACGCAAGTTGAACTGGCAAAATTGGCAAAAGTTTCACAAAATTCAATTTCAAAATGGCTTAACGGCGAGTCTTGCCCTAGTATAGATAAAGCAAAAGCTCTTGCCAAAGCATTAGGCTTAACCGTTGGCGACTTAATCGGCGATTTTGGGCAAAACCAGGAATTGTTAGAAGAAGATAAAAGGTTTCTTGCCTTGCCGTTGAAGAGAAAAAGATTACTGCTTAGAATTCTAGATGCGGTAGAAGAAGAGTAGCAAAGCGAAGCTTGGCTAGAAAAAATGCCTGTTTTTCAGGCATTTTTTCGGTTTTTGTGGTTTTTAGTATTTAGAGGCTACGCCTCTTTTGTTTTTATTGTTTAATCGAGAAATTGAAAGTATCGGTTATTTGCAATATTTGTTAGTTTGCTGTGCAAAAGCTAACAATAATTACAACAACAACCAATTACAACAACAACGCTTCTCTTTTAGAGAAGCATTTAATAATAAACTCTATTCTTATTTGCGCCAGATGTTTTTAAATGACCATCAGATACTAATTCTTTGAGGTAATCTCTTGTTCTTGATGGACTAAGCCCAATAAACTCTGATACTTCAATAGCTTTGGCCGAACCTTTTTCTTTTATGAATTTTAAAATAGCCTGTTTTTTATCGCCGATTTTTATTTTTATCGCCGATTTATCGCCGATAATTTCAGATTCTGATTCAACGCTCTTTAGATAATTTGAAATTTCATTACGAAGATTATTGGTGTGCATCTGATTCATTGCTTCTATGAAAATGCTGATATCTTCTTTTTCATAGCTGTCATTGAGAGCCTGAATGTATTTTGATTTGTCTTCCTTTAAAACTTTCATGGAAATAACAGAAAATTCTCTCTGAATCATATTCATAAGCAGACGGCTCATTCGCCCGTTCCCATCAGCCCAAGGATGAATATTTACTAAAACATAATGAGCCCAAAAACTTAAATTATAAATGTCTTCTACCTTATTTTTATCTATTGAATGTCGTTTTTCGTTTAATTCTTTGCAGAATTGCTCTATTTTTGTTTTGATTTTTGAATAATTTAAATATGATCTGCCACCAAAGCCTGCTGTAACATTTAATAATCTAAAATCACCATTATTAGAGGAAAAGGTTCCTAATGCTGTCTGGTATTCGCTTCCTGTTCGAGCCATCACAATAGATGCCAGTTTTTTTAGAACTTCCTTAGAGTAGTCTTCGTGCTTTTCAGCTAATTTGTAGCCATATTCGTAAGCTGCTTTTAAATCTAGATTCATTAATTGTTCTGCTATGGTTTTATTATTAACGCTTATGTTTTCATCAAAAAGTAGCTGGTTTTCTATTTCTGTAATTGTGGAACCTTCTATAGCAGTAGAATGAGTAATAATAGAATAGAGATAGAATTTCTCGTTGTCTATCTGTTTATTAATACCTAAATCATTATAGATTTTAAGTAATTCTGCTATGTTTTTATTTGATAAATCCATCAAATCGAACCTTTTGCTACAGGGTAAAGGTTAAATCAAGCAACCTTACAAACTGTAATTTTGTCAATTTCTTCTTTTAAAGAACGCTTTAAGTTTCTTATGTCTATTTCTGATTGGATGTCTAAAAAGTATCTTTCAGAAACTCCAAAATACTTTGATAAACGCAAAGAAGTATCAGGAGTTATCTTTCTTCTTCCATGAATAATGTCTTGAATTCTGGAAACAGGAACATTTATGTCTTTTGCTAATCTATAACAAGATATATTTAATGGAATTAGAAATTCTTCAGAAAGGATTTCTCCTACGGTTGGCAATTTTGTTGTATTTATTGATTTTATCATAATTTTATTGTACCTGTGCCGTGGGTATAAGTCAATGAAAGATATAAAAACTAGATGTATCTATTACTATAATTACTTAAATAAATTGACTTCTATATATTTGCTTTGTAAGATTTTGAATTAGAGCATTTGTTATTGAGGTGTGTACAATGAACCGTTGCAATGTATATATATGTGTTAGCCTGATTTTTTCTTTCTTCTTACTGATTGGGTGCGGTGGAGGATCTGATGATAATATCCCATTCAAGAGCAATCCTCAAAGTAACGTTACATTAAGTGGTTATGTCGTTGAAGGTACACAAAATTCTATAAAAACCTCATCTGAATTACGTTATTCTCTTGGTAATAATCTGTCTGGAATAAATGTATTTCTTGAAAATAATAACAGATTGAGTGGTATTACAGATAATGGTGGGAAATTCATAATTGAAAATGTTCCAGAAGGCTATCATTCAATAATTGCAGAAAAGAAGGAAGCAGGCGCAATTATCTATAGGCAGCGTTTAAGAAATATAAATATTAAAGGTATTGATAATTTATTTGAATTGCCAGAACCTATTTCTATTTTACCTTCTCCATATTTATTAACTTTATTAATAACCAATACAAAGAATCAGCCAATAAAAAATGCTAAGATTTTCTTGTGGGGAAGAGATTATTTTTCAGATTCCGATGGTTTAGTCAGATTAACAGATTTTCCAAGTGTGTCTGATGAAGAAGCAACTATTTCTGCCAGCGGTTATAAAACAACAAAAATAAAGCTTAGTTTTGGAGAAACTTTAAACTCCAAGATTTTTGTAAAATTATCTCAGACTTCAGATAATAATTCTGCTCCGATAGTTGAAATCAAGCATGACAGCAATTCTTCAATAATTAAAGAAAATAATAAATTATATATTTCTGCAAATAAACAGCTTTTATTGACAGCTCTAGGGAATGATCCTGACGGCAATTCCAATAAAATTACCTGGAACTGGTCGGCGGATAAGGGTAGTTTTTCTGGGCTTACTACAGCAAAAGAAGTTACTTACTCTTCGCCGTCAATATCAGGTGAAGTTACTATTACTTTAATTGGAAAAGACGAAAAGGGTTTTGAAGGTAAAGCTGAGCTAAAACTTATTGTTATTGGTGGAAGTAAAATCGATACTTCTACTGACACTCAGACAAATACAGAAACAAACACTTCTACAAATACTCATACAGAAACAAATACAGATACATCAACCAGCACAAATACTCAGACTCAGACTCAGACACAGACCGATACCGATACCGATACCGATACAAATACAAGCACTAGCACTAGTTCAAATACAGATACCCAAACAAGCACTTCTACAAATACTCAATCTCAAACCAATACAGAAACAAATACTTCTACAAACACTCAAAGCTCAACCAATACCGAAACTAATACTCAAACACAAACTTGGACAAACACCCAAAATTTAACATATACAGTAACTTCTACAGGAACATCAACAGGAGTAGTAAGTAGTGGCCCTTATAATTATTCATATCATACTACCGCTAATAGAATAATTGGTATATATGGTGGAACTTTAAATAATCCAGTTTATTTAGGTGAATTGAATTCAAACAACTATAAATCAGATTCTATTTGGAATTCATATGGAACTTATGGTAGCAAGTATAACTCTTATTCTATATGGAATAAATATGGCAATTACGGGGGAAAATACAGTAATTATTCGCCTTTCAATAATTATACAACTACGCCTCCAATGTTGTTTGATTCAGATTACAACTTTTATGGTTATTTGACATCTAATCAGTACATGTCGAATAGAACCCATCTTTATATTGCAAACATTATTGTTAATAATATGGAAAATGGCTATGACAATTTAAGCGGAGTATATAACTTAGTAAAACAATATATTGCATACTCTTATTAATTATTCACACAATTATTGAACACGAGATTATCGCGTAATTTATATATAATAACCTAGGGCGACAAAAGTCGCCCTAGGTTAATAATGTAATGTCCTTTCAGGACAAAATATAAAAAAACAACCACACCAATCATAACCTAGAGGCATTAGTTAAATAAGAATTAGGGGATTGTTTTACTAAATAGAATAACTATATCCTATAATTATATGGTATAATTAAATAAATAATTCTAGGAGAAAATAATGCTAGTTAATACAAATTCATTAGTTTCTATCACAGAAGCTAATCAAAATTTTTCTAAAGTAGCTAAATTAGTTGATGAAATAGGGTCTGTTGTAATATTAAAAAACAATGTACCAAAGTATTTAATTATTGATTTTAATAAAGCAGAAAAAATAACTGAGGCTTCTGATGAATTAGTTACAGAAATATCTAATAAATTAATTAATCAAAATATTGAGGCTTATAAAGTATTAGCAGAATGAAAGTATTATCAAAGAAACAGATATTATTTCTTCATTCCCAATTAATAAAAGCAACTGGTGGTTCTACAGAATTAAGAGACGAAGGATTATTAGATTCGGCAATTACATTGCCGTTCCAATCTTTTTCAAATATAGATTTTTATCCTGGTCTAGAATCTAAGGCAGCAAGATTATGTTATGGGTTAGTTAAAAATCATGCTTTTGTTGATGGAAATAAGAGAATTGGGGCCCATTCCATGCTCGTTTTCTTGGCTATAAATGGTTGTGAATTAAAATATACCCAAAAGGAATTATATACAATAATTCTAGATATAGCTTCAGACAAACAGGGCTACGAAAACTTATTGCAATGGATTATAGAGCATAAAATATAGATTACTTATACTACTAAAAATCTATAATAAAAGTGTTTTTGAAAAATAAAAAAAATTTACGTTTTATTTTCAAATGCAAAATCAAACGTAAAAATTTGCGTTTGATTACTTTGTTATAAAGTTTCTTCCAAATAATTAAATCTATCTTTGTTTTGCAGATAAACTATGCTAAAATAACGACCAAATAAACAACAGGGGAAATAAAAATGCGTATTCTTCTAACTGGCGGAACTGGCTATATTGGCAGTCATACTGCTGTTGAACTCTTTCAGGCTGGTCATGATGTTGTTATCATTGATAATCTTTATAATAGCAAAATGGCTGTTTTAAATAGGATAGAACAAATTACTGGCAAACGACCTAAGTTCTATCAGGGCGATATATTAGACACTAAGCTGTTGGCTAGAATTTTGTCTGATGAAAAAATAGAAGCAGTAATTCATTTTGCAGGTTTAAAAGCTGTAGGAGAATCTGTTGCTAAGCCTTTGTTCTATTATAAGAATAATATTGCTGGCACTATCAGTCTTTGCGAAGCTATGATTGAAAGCAATGTTAAGAATCTCGTTTTCAGCTCTTCATCAACTGTTTATGGTGACCCTGCTGAAGTTCCGATAAAAGAAACTTTCCCAACTGGTGGAACTACTAACCCATATGGAACTTCTAAATATGTTATAGAGCTGATTTTAAAAGATTGGCAAAAGGCTAATCCTCAACAGAATATTGCTTTATTGCGTTATTTTAACCCAGTCGGGGCTCATAAAAGTGGTCTTATAGGGGAAGATCCGAACGGTATTCCTAATAATTTAATGCCTTTTATTACTCAGGTAGCTATTGGTAAGCGTGAAGAGTTAAGCGTTTTCGGAAATGACTACCCAACTCATGATGGAACCGGCGTAAGAGACTATATTCACGTCGTTGATTTAGCAAAAGGTCATGTAAAAGCCATTGAAAAATTAAAAGATAATCCCGGTATAGGAATCTGGAATCTTGGAACTGGCACTGGTTACAGTGTGTTAGATGTTGTAAAAGCTTTTGAAAAAGCCAGTGGAATTAAAATAAAATACAAAATAACAGCTAGAAGACCTGGCGATATTGCAGAATGTTATTGTGACCCATCCAAGGCTAATAAAGAATTAGGTTGGAAAGCTGAAAACGGTATTGAAGAAATGTGCAAAGATTCTTGGAACTGGCAGTCTAAAAACCCCAACGGCTATGAATAACTATTAATTCTACAATTAATGTAAAAAATAGCCTCTAGATTAATGATTAATCTAGAGGCTATTTTTTATTGTCTGTTTTAGATGGATTCTACTTAGAATCTGTATTCGTATTCTACGCAGGCATTATAATAACCGAAAGCATCGTTTTTAAGCTTTTGGAAGAAACTTGGTAGCCAGTTTGCATATCTTTTTACAGGCTCAGCAGTTGCCATACCCATTTCAGATAATGTAGTGCCAAACTGTGTATAACCATCAAGAAAGGCTCCGGCTTCAAACTTAAATTTTAAGCCACCGATTATTTTGTAGGTAACTTTACCTATAAGAGAATTTCGAGCTTTAAAACCTTCTACTTTCGAAAGAATCCAGTCGCCAGACCAGGTTAAGCGATGAAAAGCTGTTCCGCCGATTCCAAGAGAAAGGCTTTTTGCATCAAGTGAATAATCACCTTGTTCGATTTTACCAACTCTAAGTTCACCTTTAACCATAAGGTTTCTTTTTGCCCAGTGGTCTACATTAGCTCTGAAAAATCTTGATTCTGACTTGTTTACATCGTTACCTACATATCTGTAATCATCTATTTTAGTCTGTCCATAACCTATTGTTGCCAAGGTTTGAGGAATAGATGAACCATGACAATCCATGCATGCAGAGGCACCTGGTTTCATTTTATCGGAACGAAAAATCTGAACATCAATGATATCAGTTTTGTATTTAAATTTCATTTTGTTGACCATACCTTTGAGATTTACTTCGCTGTCAGAGTGTTTAAATCTAAAGGTATTCTTGATTTCCAAACCGAAGTTTGTTTTGTCTTCGTTTACTTTTCTTCCTTCAAAAGATTTTGGAACATAAAGACCTAATCTTTCCTGGTTAATGAAAACGCTTTGCCCGATATTTGCATTTCCTGGCTGAGTTAGTTCCCATAATTCTTCTGCCTTGGAATTAGTTGTAAAAACTAGGATAAAAGCTAAAAGTATATATATTATGTTTTTATTCATTAATTTACCTTGTTGATGTAATTTTGAGTTCAATTTTCGTAGCCTTAGAATATCTCATTAGGTTAAAAATCTCAAGTCATATTATAAACTTATGTTTACCTTAACAAAAATCACCTATTGCTTTTTTTATAATAAAGAGTTATGATAAACAAGCTTACGAGGCGTAGCGCAGTTGGTAGCGCGCATGGTTCGGGACCATGAAGTCGCTGGTTCGAGTCCAGTCGCCTCGATTTTTTTATTTTAGGAATATTCTGCCTAGTTTTTTTACTTTTTAAAACGTGTTATACTTCAATAAATAACGTTCTATTTGGAGGAATATTGATGTCATTTTCTTTAAAAAAAGTCTCTGTTGGTGCACCTTTCTTTTTAATTGCAGGTCCTTGTGTTATTCAAACAGAGAGTCTTTGCTTAGAAATTGCTGAAACAATTAAAAATATAGGAAATGAACTGAATATTCCTGTAGTGTTCAAAGCCAGTTACGATAAAGCAAACCGCACGTCCGGTGATTCTTTTAGAGGTCCTGGCTTAGAAAAAGGTTTAGAAATTCTAGCTTCAGTAAAAAGCAAAACTGGTTTACCTGTTTTAACAGATATTCATGAAGCATACCAGGCTCCGTTAGTTGCTGAAGTATGTGATATTCTTCAGATTCCAGCTTTTCTTTGCCGTCAGACTGATTTAACAGAAGCAGCAGCTAAAACTGGTAAAATCGTTAACATAAAGAAAGGGCAATTCTTGTCGCCTTGGGCAACAAAGCACTTGGCTGATAAGGTCAGAGCAGTAGAAGGTTCTGGCGAAGTCTTTTTAACAGAAAGGGGCGCCTCTTTCGGTTATGGTAATCTAGTCGTAGATATGCGTTCTTTCCCAATCATGAGACAATATTGCGATGGGGTTATTTATGATGCGACACATTCTTTGCAACTTCCTAGTTCCGGTGGTGCAAAAACTGGCGGACAGCGTGAATATATTGGAACTTTAGCAAGAGCTGCAATGGCAACAGGAGATGTCGACGGTCTTTTCCTGGAAGTTCATCCTGAACCAGAAAAGTCCCCCTCAGATGCAGATAATATATTGCCTCTCAGCCAGTTAAGGGATTTAATCAAACAGCTTATCTCTATAAAGAAAGTGGTCATGCAAGGAGCAGTATAATATGAAACCTTTATGGCAATCCGCAAAAAAATACTTACTATTATTATCTTTGTTGGCTGCTTCACCTTTAACCATAAATGCAGGTGGTCTGGAACTTTATTCTTATCATGATGAGCATGGACAACTAGTTGTTGTTGATAGTCTGGAAAGGGTACCTAAGAGATTTCGTTCCAAAGCGGTTAGAAATTTTATTCCTTCTTTTAAAGATAACGGTTCTCCCCAGATTAATACTGAAGCAGTAAACAGAGTTAAACTTTCTAACGAAATCAGTGAGAAAGACAGAACTAAGACCAGTTATTCAGATACAGAAGTGAAGCAAAATCCAGTGATTGTCACTGATTCTAGTGATTCTTCTGTTGATGTGGTGACCGCACCAGATGAAGTTGAACCGCCTGATCCAGGCTTAGAAGAAGCTGCTAATATCATAGGGGTTATGACCAATATTATAGAGAATAACAAGCAGATTTATAACCTTGTGCTTAGCACTAAGCTTTTCAGTCCTGCAGTAAAGAATATTCATACTCAGAATGTTGCATTATTGGCTAGAGTTAAGAACCCTCAATATATAAATTGGAAACGTGGGCACGCTAAAAAATCGCAGTGGTGTTCTAGCGCTGCTTTATTGCTTGAAAGGTTCAGAACTATTCAATACACTGTTTCTAAGTGGTTTGGTGAAGCTCCTGGCAATCTGCTTTACGGCTTCCCACCTTTTATCAAGGCTTCAGAAGGTCATTTAAGCGAACTAAATGCTGGCCTAAATGCTTTGAAAGAGCTTGATAAAGAACTTATAAAATCTACAAAAAAGAATAAGAGATAATGAAGCAGCAAATAAGCGTAGAACAACATTATCATTATGAAAACGAAGCAAGAACTGCTGGCTATAAACTTATTGCTGGCGGTGATGAGGCGGGAAGAGGACCTTGGGCAGGTCCTGTAACTGCTGCTATGGTAATTTTGCCTGACGAACCCTGTATTGTTGGTCTTAATGATTCTAAAAAGCTTACAAGAAATCAGCGTAAAGAACTTTTTGAAGAAATTAAAGAAAAGGCGATTGCTTACGGAATAGGTTGGGCTACAGCGGAAGAAATTGATAAAATCAATATTCTAGAAGCTACTAGACTTGCTTTTCAACGTGCTTTTCAACAACTTAATCCTCAGCCGGATTATGTCTTACTCGATTTTATAAAATTGTCTTGGTTAAGATTGCCCCATCAGGCTTTTGCAAAAGGGGAAA
>JAFPZP010000049.1 GCA_017417215.1 Candidatus Rifleibacteriota bacterium
ACAAGGCTTCAAACTGAGAAGGAGCTAAATAAATCTTACGTTGAAGCATTCCTTTAAAATAGCGCGCAAACTTTTCTGTATCTGACTTTTTAGCTGTTTCGTAATCTGTTACAGAAGCGTCGTTAAAGAATAGAGTCATCATTGCTCCGTAACGGTTGCATACTACTTTTACGCCAGCTTCTTTAGCTGCATCCGCAAGACCTTTTTCTAACTTTTCAGATGTAGAGAGCAGTTTTAAATAGAATGAATGGTCTGTTTTCAGCTTTTTGAGGGTAGCAATACCGGCAGCTACGGCGATTGGGTTTCCTGAAAGAGTTCCAGCCTGATAAACTGGACCATCTGGAGCAACCATAGACATAATGTCTGCTCTGCCACCGTAAACAGCTAAGGGCATACCACCGCCCACAACTTTTCCTAATGTAGTCAAATCCGGTTTAACGCCTGAAACTTTGCTGACACCGCCGAAGCAGCCTCTGAAACCTGTCATGACTTCATCGAATATTAATAAAGAGTTGTTATCATCGCAAAGTTTTCTTAAACCCTGCAAATAGCCGTCTTTGGGGTTGACTACTCCCATGTTGCCACAGACTGGTTCTACAATCATAGCTGCAATCTTGTTTTTGTGAGTTTCAAAAACCTTTTTAACTGCTTCTAAGTCGTTAAATGGAACAACGAGAGTATTTGAAGCTATGCCTTCTGGAATGCCAGGACAGCCTGGAATAGCTAAAGTTGCAACACCTGAACCTGCAGAAACCAGTAGTGAATCGCCATGACCATGATAGCCGCCATCACATTTGATAATGTATGGTCTGTTGGTAAAGCCTCTGGCAAGTCTGACCGCTGACATTGTAGCTTCAGTTCCGGAACTTACAAAACGCATTTTTTCAACCACAGGGAAAGCTTCGCAGATTAGCTGAGCCAGTTCTGTTTCTGCTGTTGTCGGTGCTCCGAAACTTAAACCGTCTAGAGCGGCTCGTCTTACTGCTTCTATTACGCTTTCTTCGGCATGACCGAGAATTGCGGGACCCCAGGTTCCGACGTAATCAAGATATTCTGTGTCGTTAACGTCTACAACACGGCTGCCGAAAGCACATTTTATAAATGGAGGTTCACAGCCGACTGATTTGAATGCTCTGACGGGGCTGTTAACTCCGCCTGGGAAGTATTTGCTTGCTAATTCTAGTTCTTTACTCATTTGTTCGCCTTTGTTTTATATTTTTATTTTTAATATATTTTATAATAAAAATTAATAGTAAGTATATAGGGTTAACTTATTAATTATTTATAACTTTGAAGTATTTTACTACCCTCTTTTTTAAAGAGGGATGTCAGGCATTATTATATGCCTGACAGGGAGATTTTTAATAACCTAACAGTCTTCGGACTTAACTTTCTACTTATTATCATAATTCTCAAAAATCCCCTTACGACTCGCTGACATCCTGTCGCTCGCTTGTATAGCCACATCCTTGTGGCTTATGGTTGCTTATGCAACCGTTCCCCTTTGAAAAAGGGGATATCAATATTTCGTATCTAAGTTTTTTCTCTAAGCTCTAAGCTCTTCGCTCTTCGTTCTAAGCTCTATGCTCTAAAAGTATTTCATCGAGGTTTTCTTAAGCTCTCTAACTGTGTTAAAGACTTTGTATTCTTTTAAGTCAAAGCGCTCTGAAATATTCTTGATGATTTCTTCTAATTCTTCTTTTGAACGACCATGAATCATTACAAATAAGTTATAATCCCACCCTTTTGGACATTCTCTGTCGTAGCAGTGAGAAACTTCTTTTATTTCAGCTAGTTCGGTCCCTACTTCATGTATTTTTTCAGGGGGGACTTTCCAAGCTGTTAATGCATTAGCCGAATAACCAGCGTTCTGAGGTTTAACTGCAGCCCCAATACGTTTGATTATACCGTTATTGCAGCAATTATCTATGGTTTCGATAACTTCTTCTTCTGTGCAGCCGACTTCGTTGGCAATTCGCTTAAAAGGTTTGGTTTCAAGCTTAAAATTATTCTGAAGCTGTTTTAAAATGTTTTTGGTTTTTGCATCTAAGTTTTCCATCAAAGATCTACCTTCACTTTAAAATATTTTTTTGAAGAAAATAGCATTATATCTTTAATACCAGTTTCGGCTTTGATGGTATTTAGAATTTCCTGCTGTCGTTCAGATGAATTGGTGATAAGAGTGAACCACATATTGGGAGAGCCATCTCTCAGATAATTATGAGTTACTTCATCGAAGCGGTTTATTACCTCAGCAACTTCGTCAATACGTTCTTGGGGAACGTCTATAGCTGCTAAGCAACCTTTGTATCCGAGCTTCCTGCTATCAAAGAAGGGGCCTACATATCTGATAACTCCATTTTGTATGAGTCTGACTATTCTTGATATGACAGCGTGTTCGTCTATCCAGAGTTTATCTCCTATTACTTTAAATGGTTCTGATTCTAATGGGAAACCATTCTGCAAAATCTGCATTATTTCATGGTCTTTTTCGTCCATCAAACATTCCATAATTCTTTTCCTTGATTATTTATATAATAGAAAAATCTTATCACATTTGTAAGAAACTGTCACCTTGTCTTAATAATCATTAATAGATAAAAAAAGGCGTTTGAAGCACTTATTCACTAGCTTTACAATAAGTATTGTTTGTTATATGTTAGAAAACAGATGATCTTATAGAAAGGTGAATAAATGGCGACTGAAAAGATTAAAATACTAGACGGTGAAGTAATCAACCGAATTGCGGCTGGTGAAGTTGTTGAACGGCCTGCTTCGGTCGTCAAGGAACTTATTGAAAATGCAATAGATGCTGGTGCTACTAAAATTGAAGTAGAAATAAAAGAAGGCGGTCAGAAATCCATAGAAATAACCGACAACGGCGAAGGTATGAGCCCAAATGATGCATTATTAGCTTTTATGCCTCATGCTACCAGCAAAATATCTACTGACGAAGACTTAGAATCTATCGCAACTTTAGGTTTTAGAGGGGAAGCATTACCAACTATATCTGCTGTTTCCCATATAACTCTATCTACTCATTGTGATAGTGAACCTACTGGCTGTCGAATAACAATAGACGGCGGTAAAATCAAAGGTCCTGAACCAGATGCATTCCCTAGAGGCACAAGAATAATAGTTAAAAACCTTTTCTATAATACGCCAGCAAGAAGAAAGTTCTTAAAAAGCCAGTCTGTTGAAATGTCGCAGATTTCAGATATAGTCTGTCATTATATAATGGGCTATCCTGAAATAGCTTTTAAATTTACAAAAAGCAACGTAAAGATAACTTCTTCAAATGGTTCGGGCAATTTATTAGACGCAATTTTGGCTGTTTATGGACCAGAAGTTACTAAAAACCTTATTCCATTAAAAGAGCCCCCATCTTTGGCAAATAGCGGAATGTCACTTCGCGGCTATATTTCACCGCCGAATCAGGCAAGACCCTCTTCCCGATATACAACTACACTAGTTAATAGACGCGTAGTTAAAACCAAGCTGTTGAACCAGGCAATAGTAAGAGCCTGTTCTGCTTTCTTCCCAAAAGGCAAATATCCTGTATTAATACTTGATTTGAGAGTTCCGCCTGAATTAATCGACGTAAATGTTCACCCTCAAAAAACTGAAATCAGGTTCAAAGATGAACGCTGGGTATTTGCAGTAATATGGGAAGCTGTTCAGATGAGTCTATCTGGTTTGAAAATGGTGTCTTCACCCATGTCACAGGCACTTTCTGTGTCACAACCGGAGTTTCAGCCTGAATTAGACCCGAGCATCGAAACAAAAACCATAGAATTACCAGAAGACAACAATTCTTCGATGTTTACTCCACCACCAAGCTTTAAGATTCCTGATTCATACAGAGCATCACAGACTTTGTTTGACCAGCCTTCAAATCAGCAGAGTTCACAATCTTCTATAAGCTCAAATTATGAAAATCATGTTTTCGACCTTAACGAAACCAGCCAAGAAAATTTTAATACAACAAGACCTGTACAGCAGGCTTCAACAGGTAATGCTTTTACGCCTGTAGTAAAGCTTTCAAACCCCAAAATACTGGCACAGCTTAAAAATACTTATCTGCTTGGCGAAGACGATGAAGGGTTGTTTATCATCGACCAGCATGTGGCTCATGAAAGAGTGCTATTTGACCAGTTGGTAAAAACATATAAAGATAAACCTTTAACTGCTCAGCCACTTCTATTCCCGGTTCCCTTAAAATTATTGCCTTCTGAAAGAATGATAATAAAAGAGCAGCTCAACGAAATAAAAGCTCTTGGTTTTTCTGTTCAACAAGAAGAAGACGGGCTTTTCTATGTTACTACGATACCTGTTTCAGACAAGAAGACCAATGACAACCAGAGCATACAGAATCTTCTTTCTGAAGTTTTAAACGGTTGGGAAGGGCGTTCAATGGCTGAAATTAAAACCGACCTTCTAAAGACAATGGCTTGTAAAGCTGCTGTTAAAGCAGGTGATCCTCTTACTCCAGGTGAATGGAGTTCATTGTTAGACCAGCTATTGAAAACGGAAAACCCATTTACTTGCCCACATGGTCGCCCTATAGTATTGCGACTTACAACAAGACAGATTGAAGTTGGCTTCCTTAGAGCATAATTTATGTCTGATAATAATATGAAAAAGCAGGTAATATCTGTTTTAGGTCCCACTGCTTCGGGCAAAACTTCTGTCGCCATAAAAATAGCAAAAGAATATAATGGTATAATCGTTAACTGCGATTCAAGACAAATCTATGAGGAAATGCTTATTGGGACAGCTTCTCCTACTGATGAAGAAAAAAATATAGTCGAACATAGATTATTCAACTTCCTTTCACCTCAAAAGCAGTTTAATGCTTCAGATTACGCCAACTTAGCTGCTGAAGAGATAAAAAAAATATGGCAAGAGAATAAACTGCCTGTTTTAGTTGGGGGAACAGGCTTTTATTACTCTGCAATTTCAGAAGGTCTTGGGGAAGCTGGCAGTGATTCAGAATTATCAAATAATCTTCTAAAAGAATTAGAAGAAAATGGTTTGCCTTATATGGTTGAAAAATTAAAAAGTCTTGATTCAGAGGCTTATAATAATGTAGATATTAACAACTCTCGCCGGGTTTTAAGAGCAATAGAAGTAGTAATAACAACTGGAAGGCCTTTTTCCCAAAATAAACCAAAATCCTTGCTACCAGAAGCTGAGTTTATGCCAATAGTAGTAACAAGACCTAGAGACATTCTTCATAAGCGAATTGAGCTTAGGGTTGAACAAATGTTTGAAGAGGGGTTGGAAGGTGAGGTTCGACGATGTGTAGAAAAATATGGTAATGCTGCTGCAGCTTTGAGCTCGATTGGTTATCGGGAATGGCTTGATTATTTTGACAAAAAAATCAGCTACGAGCAGGTAAAAGAGCAAATATTGGTTCATACCAGGCAGTATGCTAAAAGGCAGGAAACCTGGTTCAGGAAAAAGCCTGGTGTTCCTTTTATTAATTTAGAAAACCCGGAAGCATTGAGCAAAATATTTTCATCTTTAAAAAGTTTTATTTAAGAGAATAAATAATTTTTAAGATTAGTATTTTAAAAAAAGATGATTTAAGTTATTTTAAATTAATAAATATTATTTATTGTTAAAGAATCCTGTAGAAGTTGCCGATTCTATTGACGAATTGTAATTTCTTTACTGAATTGGAGGCCCAAATTGAGGGAAGCAAATGACCTGAAAATCAGTGCGGCAATTAGAAGAGAGTTAACTAGCCGCCGTATTGATTTGTCAAAACTTAAGTTTCCTGTCAAGGCTGGCGAAGTATCTCTACAGGGCGAATTATCATTTGTCGGTTTGGAAAAAACCAACGATGAAATAGCAATCGAACTGAAATTCATTGAAACCAGTATTAAAAATGTTGAAGGAGTTTCAAAGATTAACTTTGAACTCACAAACTGGAAAATCAATGATTCAGGTATATGGGAATCTGTTGCCAGTTCATCAAATTCATTATTCAAGCATTTAGACGGTGAAGGTCTTGTATGTCCTGAATGTGATTTTGTAATTAGGTTCTGCCCTTGTTGCGGAAAACCACTTGTAGCTGGTGCGAAACCAGGAATGCACAAACCAACTACATCTAAAGTTGCACCAAGAAAACCTGTTATTCCCCCGATTAAGCCTATAGCAAGAAAACCAAGACCAATAGGGGTTCCTGGTGTTTCTACATCTTCTTCTCCAATAAGTAAAGCCAATTCAATAAATACAACACCATTAACAAATAAACCTATTGTTGCTCCGAAACCAGAAGCAACAAAGCCTCCTATAGCTTCAACAGCTGTAAAACCTCCTATAGCTTCAACAGCAGTAAAGCCTAACGTTGAAAATAAGGCTATTCCAGAAATAGAAATCAAACCAACAACCCCAGTAGTTCCAGAAAAAGAAACTCCTGTAGTTAATGAAAATAAAGTAGCTGAACCAAAAGTAGCTGCTACACCTTCTGCTGCTAAGCCTGCAGTAGCTCCAAAACCCTTGAAGCCCTTGAAGCCATTGAAACCTTTGGCTGGATTGAAACCAATTAATAAACCTGCTCCAGCAGCTGCAAAACCTGAAGTTCCAGCGACTCCAGTAACTCCTGTAGTCCCTGAAACTCCTGCTCCAGCTACACCAACAGCAGCTATGCCGGCTATGGCAAATCCAGTTGAACCTGTTGCTCCAGTAAATAATGAACCTGTTGCAAATGTAGTTCCTGAGGAACCAAAACCTGTTGAAGCTCCTCAGCCTGTTTCGGCTTCACCTTTTGATGGGCTTAATGCTTTTTCTGATACAACTCAGAACAATTCACCAATTCCGAATTTGGGGAATATTGAACAACCTGCTCCAATGCAGCAGGCTGCTCCGAACCCGTTCGAAGTTCCGCAGACCCCGTTCAATAATACTCCAATACCAGATTTCATGAAGAATGATGCGGAAGTCTCATTGGGTCAGAATCCGTTTGGTGGAATTCCTGCTCAGGATTCAACACAGATTCCAGATCTTAATCTAGGAACGAACCCATTTGGAACAGATTCTCAGATTCCAAGCTTAGATCAGGGTTTCCCAGCTAATAATTCTGGTGCTAATGGAATACCGGATATTGGGGCTACTTTAAATTCTCTTGGATCTAATGCAAATCAAGCTCCTGAGTTAGATTTAGGTTTAGGTTTTGATTTGAACATTCCAACAACTCCGACACCTTCATCTATACCTGACTTAGGACTTAATTTAAATAACAATGCAGATCCTTCTGTTCCAAATCTGGATTTAGGTTTAAGTATACCTGATTTGTCAGGAACACTTCCTGAAACTCAGCCCAATACCAACTCTGGTTTACCAAGTGAACCTCCTGGATTGAATTTTGGAAACCTTGATGATTTAGGCTTATCTGGTGGTTCATCATTTAATGATGATTCTACTCCATTACCGCCAATGAAGTCTGCTCCACAGAATCAAGGTACTCAACCAAGTTCAGGGTTGTCATTTGATAATCTGTTAGATGATGACACACCGCTTCCACCGATGAAGCCAGCACAACCTGTGGCTCCTGCAGCTAAGAAAGCACCTGCAAAGAAAAAGAATGATATATTTGATTCTTTGTTCAATGAAATTAACATGGGTGGTTCTGGTGGAGCAGATGGACTTGGCAATCTGGATTTAGACTTAGAAGTCATTCCAACTGGTGACTCGGGTGGTATGAGTTCTACACCATCTTCAGCAGCACCACAAAGTTCTAACCAAGGTGGTGATAATCCATTCAATCTTGGTGACAGCGGAGTCTTTGATCTTGATAGTATGCTTGGCTCAGGCTCTGATTCTGGTTCTGGTTCCAAGAATGATAGTGGAAATTTCAGTTCATTAGATGATTTTGATATCAATAATTTCAAATTCTGATATAAAATAATAAAGAAGCGGTTTCTAAAAGGAACCGCTTTTTTTATACTCAAAAAAAGCTTATTAATTCTACCTTGTACCTCTTTGTAAAAAGTGTTATTGTATATTGAAATATTAATATTCAGAGGTAGAAAAATGCTTTTCCCAGTCCGCAGACCTAGAAGATTACGTATTGACAGCCGTCTTAGAAATATGGTCAAGGAATTTACCGTAGAACCAAGACAGCTTATTTACCCTTTATTTGTTTCAGAATCTATTAAAAAGCCAGACGAAATTTCTTCTATGCCGGGACAGATGCATTGGCCGATTAACCAAATTGATAAGCCTGTGAAAGAAGCTTTAAAAAAGGGTGTAACTGCTTTTTTACTTTTTGGTATTCCCTCAAAGAAAGACCCTCATGGCGAATCTGGCTGTGGTGAAGATTCTGTTGTTTGCAAAGCAATTAAACAGATTAAAAAGAAATGTCCAGAAGCTTACATTATTACAGATGTTTGCCTTTGCGAATACACTAGTCATGGACATTGTGGCTTTATAAGCAAAGATGGAAATGTTGAAAACGATGTTTCCTGTGCTCAGTTGGCAAAAATGGCTCTTTCTCATGTTAAAGCAGGTGCAGACATGGTTGCTCCGTCAGATATGATGGATGGTCGTGTGTCAGCCATAAGAGAAGTTCTTGATGATAATGGTTTCGTAAACACTCCAATAATGGCTTATTCAGTAAAATATGCTTCATCTTTTTACGGACCTTTTAGAGAAGCTGCGGATTCAGCTCCTGGAAAAGGTGACAGAAAAGGCTATCAGATGGATTTTGCCAATTCCAGAGATGCTTTTATCGAACTTGAATCTGATTTCGAAGAAGGGGCAGATATTTTAATGGTAAAGCCTGGGCTTCCTTATTTAGATATACTTAAAACTGCTTCTGAAAAATACCATTGTCCAATGGCTGTATATCATGTTTCTGGCGAATATTCAATGATTAAGGCCGCTGCTGAAAAAGGTTGGATAGATGAAAAGAAAATTGTTCTGGAATCTTTGACAGCTATGAGACGTGCAGGTGCAGATTTGATAATTACTTATTATGCCCCTGAAGCTGCAGAATGGCTTAAGGAAACTGCCAAATGATGCCTCATCACCCACATGGAATTCCTAATTCTGAAAAAGGTCAGTTAAGAGTTTTGGCTTGGGAAACAACTAAAGCTTGTCCTTTAGCTTGCCCTCATTGCAGAGCTTCGGCAGTAGAGCATCGTGACTCGGATGAATTGTCTACCGAAGAAGGTTATAAGATGCTTGAATCTGCTGCTGAAGTCGGGAAAAGCATTATAATTCTTAGTGGTGGCGAACCATTATTGAGAGAAGATTTAGAACTATTAGCGGCTAAGGCAGTTGAATTAGGTCATAGACCAGTAGTTTCCTGTAATGATGGTTCTTTGCTTACAGAAGAAAGAATTAAAAGTCTGGCAAAGGCAGGAATAAAGCATTTTAGCTTTAGTATGCATTCAGAAAAAGAAGAGGACCATGACAAGTTTGTAAGAAAAGAAGGTTCATATAAAAATGCTCTGCAAGCCTTTGAACGAATAAAGGCAAATGGTCTTTCTTTTCAGATAAATACTACTGTTTTGCCTGGAAACTATCAAAGGCTAGACAAAATCATGGATTGGGTTGTTTCATTGGGCGCAAGTGCCTGGCATCTGTTTTTTATAGTTCCAACAGGTCGCGCTTCTGAAGGCAGTGCTGAAGTTAAGCTAACTCAGGAACAAACAAATAAAGTTTTGGAACATATTTCTGATTTATCAGATTTGAATAAGATTTCTATTAAGGTTACCTGTGCTCCGCAATATGCTCAGATTAGAGCTTCCAAAGGCAAGCCTAGTGGCAGTCATGGAAGAAGTTGTATGGCTGGAAATGGCTATATTTTTGTTAGCTATAAAGGCGAAGTTAAGCCCTGTGGTTATTTTGATATGGTGGTAGGTAGCGTCAGAGAAAAAGCGTTAGCCGACATTTACAGAAATAGTCAGGTTTTGGTTGATATGCGCGAACAAACAAAACTAAATGGTGCTTGTGGTGTTTGTCGCTTTAAGACCATATGTGGCGGCTGTCGAGCCAGAGCTTTTGCTGTAAATAACGATTATATGAGCACCGACCCTAACTGCAAGTTTTGCCAGAATAGTTAAGCAAAACTTGAGTTAGTGACAAATAAAAAGAATAACTACCGACAACAATAGAAACTAAAAGTTATAGGGTTGTCCCATTTCCCAGTTAGCAGAGGCGTTGACCATAATGCTGTTTTGGGGAGCAAGCTTTGAAGTTAAGAAACCATGAGCTGCAACCATAGCGCCGTTATCTGTGCAGAGATGAATAGTCGGAAGAAGAAGTCTGATTTGGTGTTTGTCTGCGATTTTCTGCATTCTTTCACGTAGTATCTTATTTGCAGCAACACCGCCAGCCATGGCAAGGACTTTGGGCTTTCTTTCTTTTAATGCAAGTTCGACTTTTTCTGCTAAAGTTTCTGCAACAGTGTATTGAAGACTTGCACAAAGATTGGGCATGTTAAGAGCATCGCCTTCTTTTTCCATAATACGCATAACGGCTGTTTTTAAACCGCTGAAACTGAATACAAAGCCTTTACCTGACATTGGTTTAGGAAGTTTGTAGGCTTTGTGGTCTCCACCTTCGGCTGTTCGCTGTATTATTGGACCACCTGGATAGCCTAAGCCCAGATGTCTTGACACTTTGTCATAAAGTTCACCTGGAGCATCATCAAGAGTGTGAGCCAATTCTTCAAAATCACGAGGACCTGTTGCATAGACAAGATTTGAGTGACCACCTGAAACAATTAAACCTAGAAAAGGATATTCGGGTAATTGTTCTGCAGTTAAAAAGGCTGCGGTAAGATGAGCTTCTATGTGGTTGACTGGAACCATCGGAACTTTTAAATACCAAGCTAAGGCTTTCGCTGTTGTTAAACCGACAAGTAGAGGACCAAGCAAACCAGGACCTGCTGTTACAGCTATCTGGTCAATATCGGTCAGCTTTTTCCTTGCTTTATCTAGGGCTTCGTTTAAAAGAGGGAGAATAGCTTCTAAGTGTTTTCTTGAAGCGACTTCTGGAACTACTCCGCCAAAACGCTTGTGAATCTCAATCTGAGAAGAAACAAGACTAGCTAACATTTTAGTGCCATTTTCTACAAGGGCGATAGAGGTATCATCGCAGGAAGATTCTATTCCTAAAGTAATCATTTGTCTCCCCCTTTGAAGTTTCTTTCAGCTTGAGATGGAATTATATAAAGAGGTAATACTTTAAGTATTTCGTTGATTCTAGATTTAGCTGTTTTGGCTTCTTCTAGAATTATTTTATGGAGTGCTTCCGGAGTTGGTTCTATTCTTTCGGTAGATTCGTGATTATAACGGATACCAAAGGTTTTTATGTCTGAAGGAATGTCTTTTTTTTCGATTAGAACTGGGTTACTGATTTTGAATGCCCCATCACCGCTTACTTTGTGACAACTCCCCTCTTCCGCAATGCTTCGCATTGCAGCCCCCTCAGTCTCACTTCGTTCGACAGCTCCCCCACTTTGTGTGGGAGCATCTTTATGTGATAATTGGCACTTAACTTCGAAGGCTTTGTCGATTAGAGTTGGCATCACAAGCCTAGCTTCACCTTCAAACCCTTTATCAGACAATGATTGTATTGACCATTTAAAAAGGTCGATTCCAATTAATGGAATATTCAAAACCATAGCTAAAGCTCTCAAAAAGCCGTCTGCAACTCTTAAACCTGTTAGACTGCCAGGACCAGTGCAGACTACCAAATGTGTCAGGTCTTCTTTTTCCCAACCGGCTTCTTTAAGCATATTGTCACAGATTTCTGTAATCTTTGCCGCAAAATCACGATTTGTATCAATGGTTTTGGCTGAGAAATTCTTTTCTGTGCCAGTTTGAACATGTGTTAAGTTTTCTGATGCGTCTATAAAGAGGTATTTCATTCTTTTCTGTCTTCCCAATGCCAAGTTATAATGCGTTGTTCATCGTTATCGCTAACGCTCTGTCTTTTTATTTCAACACAAAGATGCGGAAGCTTAGAAAGCTCAGAAACTCGTTCTGCCCATTCAATAAGACAGGGTTGTTTAGAATCTAGAATATCGAATAAACCGATATCTACTACTTCTTCCAAACAGTTCAAACGATATAGGTCTAAATGGAACAAGCTAATTAGACCTTTTTTATATTCGTTCATAAGAGTGTAAGAAGGGCTAGAAACATTGCAGTTAATGCCGAGACCTTTTGCAAAACCTCTGGCAAAAACGGTTTTCCCTGCGCCAAGTTCGCCTTTTAGTAATACCAAATGATTGGGGTATTCTTTGGCGAGCTTTGCAGCAACTGACATTGTGTCGTTTTCAGATAAAGCTATAAATTTATTAGTTTCCATTAGTCTCTAAGTTCTGTTGCAAGAACAATATCTCTATTTATACAGCCAAGACAGTCTAACATCTTGTCTCTCAACCCTGGGTCTTGAGCAAGAGCATCTCTAATCTGTCTAAGCAAATCTATTACCTGTCTGAAAGACCTGATGATATCGCCTTCTGGAACATCGGTATGTTTCATCATTTCTTCAAAGGGTTCGCCATGGCTCCAATCAAGCATGAGATTACAAAGTTTGGTTTCAAGAGGTTTTATAAAATTATGCTGTCTTGCAAGACTATTTACAAAACCTTTTGCGCTCTTAAGCTTTTCTGGGAGCTTGTTGATGCCACCATTGTGCTGTTCGCCGTTGTTTGGACCTCTTCGTCTATATTCGAAAACTAGAGCCAGACAAAGTGCATTGATTTCATGAACATCCATTTCGTGGAAATAACCATGGAAATATAGTTCTGTAACTGTTATTTCTTCTGTATGAATCTTGCTTGCCAGTTCTCCACGAGGTAATAGACCTTTTTCATCTATATAACCCATTCTACGAAGTATTTCTAATTTGTGTTCATATAGTGGGAGCTGTAATTCACCTTGTTCTTCTAGTAATTCACGCCAGTAATCAAGTTTTTTCTTGACCTTTAATGCCTGATAATGGTTGCTGACGCATTTATGTTTGTGTTTGCACTTGCCGCAGATAAACTGTTCTTCTTCTTGTCTGAGAAGCGCATTACTTTCATTGAACTGCTTTTCAATTTCGATTTGAGCGAAACGATTTCGTTTGCCTCTCATTCCAAATCTGATTTGTTCAAGTTGGCGGTTCATAACATCTAAGCGCTGTTGCTTCTTTTTATGGAAAGTCATAAAAGCATCGAAATCATCTTTCTTTTCAACGCAACGATGTTCTACCTGTTCCATTTCAGCACGGTATTTTGCTACTTTATCAGCCAGTTCAGGCAAGTTTTTATTAGCTTGGAACTGAGCAAAGTTTCTTTTCAGAATTAATCTGACTTCTTCTGTTTTGTGTCCTGAATAAAGATTCAAAACAGAGTTGAAGGAAAGGTCGAATCGGCTTTCAAGAGGTTCGATATCGCCATAAACCAAGTCTTGAAGCTGATCAATATCTAAGTCTCTTGGAATATGAGGAACAATTACCCAGCCAGTCGGGTCTATTCCTCTACGACCAGCACGACCAGAAATCTGAGTAAATTCTAAGGATTGCATTGGTCTGAAAGTTCGACCGTCATATTTCTTTAAAGCATCGTAAGCAACGCTTCTGGCAGGCATATTAATACCTACTGCAAAAGTTTCTGTAACAAACAAAACCTTTACGATACGTTTTGCAAAAAGAATTTCAACCAATTCTTTCAATTGGGGAAGGAGACCTGCGTGATGTCTGCCTACACCTCTCATTAGTTCTTCTTTGAGCTCTTGAGCTGTTTCAAGGTTTTGAAGAGAATACTTTTCTATATAGCTATCGCACATTTCTTCGATGTAGGTTTTTTCTTCAGGAGTTGTGAAATTCATCTTCTTGGCTACATCTTTAGAAAACTTATCTGCTAGTGCTCTTGAAAAAACGAAATAAAGCAGTGGAAGCTTATCTTGAGTCTTAAGCAGTTTAATTATATCGAAATGCCTGAATTCTTCTTCCTTTTTGCCTTTGTTGCCCTTTATAAATCTAGGATTATCGGCTCCGCCACGAACTTTTTTCTTTAGTTCTTTAAAATCTAGAAGTTTTTTCTGATAATAGAACTGGAAAGTCAGAGGAACAGCTCTATGATGATGACTGATGACTTTTACGTGATGGTCTATTACTGATTCTATCCAATGAGCTAGTTCATCACAGTTAGGAATAGTTGCTGAAAGACAGAGGAATCTAACTGTTTTAGGTGAGAAAATGATTGATTCTTCCCAGACAGTGCCACGTTCTATATCACCCAAATAGTGGATTTCGTCAAATATTACATAAGAAACGTCTGCAATGGCTTCTGGATCTTCAACGCACATGTTGCGGTAAACTTCAGTAGTTACTATTAGAGCTTGTGCGTCACGATTAATAACGACATCGCCTGTAAGTATGCCTACTTTATCACCGTAGAGCTTGGAAAAATCTCTGTATTTCTGGTTAGAAAGTGCTTTTATCGGCGAAGTATATATTATACGTTTGTCTGTCTGCAAAACCTTTTCAATAAGGTATTCTGCTACTAATGTTTTCCCTGAACCAGTTGGAGCGGAAAGCACTAAAGAATGACCATTTTCTATCTCGGTTATTGCTTGAACCTGATAAGGATCAAGGGTGTAATCACGATATTTAACGTTTAATTCCATGTCTAGTGTATTATATTCCTTGTAATTCCTATTTATATTGTATATTTACAATATACTATTTAAGTTTATTCGCTTCAAGACCCTTTTTGTAATTCATAGTCCTAATAATCATTGTAAAATTCTATATTATGGTTGAAGATGGTTAAAGTTATAAGTATAATAAGCCTATGCGAAAGAATCTTATATATTTAATAGCTTTATTTGTAATAATATCTATCAAGCTTTTGGCTGCCAATGAGCCTTTGGTTCCTGAAGATTTTATTCCAGCTTCAGATACTTTTGTAATTAAAAAGGAAAAACCAGACGCTGTAATCATTGCAGATACATTATTTGCTAAAGATGGCATAATTACTCTTGATGGACGTGTTAAGGCTACTAGACTTAATGATATTCTAACTTGTGGCAAAGCCCTTTTGTCGAATAAACCTCAGTGGATTCTTGCAACAATTAGACCGAGCCTTTTCCGAAAAGAAAGTGTTTTAGAAACAAGAGTTGTTCGAGAAATGAATATTACAGCTAAAAACATTTATCTTGGTAAAGATGATGGTTTGCTTAGTGCCTCAGATACTGTTGTTGTAACTATTGATGAAACAACCTGGGATTTGGCAACTCATACAAGAGTTATTATTACTTCTGATGATTTGATAGGCAAAGAAGACAGCGAACGTTTGATTTTTTCTGGAAACGTTAAGATTTATGAACCAGAAGGCGAAAACCCAAGCGATGGAAAAGGTGATAGATTAGATTATTTGAGAAAGAGGTCTTTAGCTGTTTTAAGTAGTGCTGCAGGCAATGCTTTGATTAATACTTGGGAATTAAACCCCGATACAAATCAGAAAGAAAAAAGAAGTCTTAAGGGCAAGCGTGTAATTTATAATACGCTCACAAAAGAAGGTATTTCAGAGTAACTTTTTATTAGGGCAAACACAAACTTTTTTAGCTATATTAATCTATATTTGAGTAATTTTGTAGCGCCTTCCAGGCGCAATTTTATCTACGTTCTATTCCTAGGGCAACTCTGTTGCCCTAGGTTATTAATGTTGCGACTTCCATAAGGCACAGGAGGTGCCTATGCAAGCGAGCGACAGGAGGTCAGTGAGTCGCAGTCGCTTTTATAGTAAATGTCCGGCAGGACACTTACACTTCTCTTTTTAAGAGAAGCAAAAGAAAAGTCTAAATTATCGTTAAGCATAGTATTCTTCCTGCCGATTAGAAAGCCAGGAGGAGTATATGTTTCTAGCCGGTCTTATAATGTCTATTACCCTGGTGGTTGGCGGTTTTTCCATTGCAGAGATTTTGTTTTATCTTCTTAATGGTAGATTTTTCTGGCGTGCTTTTATTCCTGCGGCGTTAAGATTCTCGATTTTTCCTGATGATAAAATAGAATTGGACTGTTATGATGTTTTGACTGAATATACCTCTCTAATGTTGTATTGTTCTGGATTAGTGCTACCTTTTATTGCACTTAATTATATGGGTTTTGTTCACTTCTTTTAAAATCTACGCATTTGTTTTCCTAACGAAAACCCCTCAGGTGTTAACCTGAGGGGTTTTTCTATCTGTTTATTACTTAGCCCAGATTATGTGACCAGTAAGTAATGGGTGAATCAAATCTTTATGATTTGGCAATACTCTGACTGCAAGACCCATCTTACCGCTGGTTGCAAGACCAATGCCACCCTTGAATTCTGCTATGTCACCTTCTTGTTTTATAAACTGAAGGTCAACTATATCGCCCTGAGGTAAATCTTCTGCACTTACCATTTGGCCGTAGAAAGCCTGAGCGATAATATCGCTTGCCTTAAGATTACCTAATTTGACCTTAGCAGTAACTTCAAGTATGTCACCTACGCGCTGTTCGTCATCACCATTAGCAGATACTTCTGTAATCTGAACATTGTGCCATTCTGTGCCGATATTGTCTAACCATGCAGCCAATTCTCTGGCACGCTGTCTGTTGTTTTCAGAAAGTTCTTTGTAATGCTTGTCGCATGGAACATAGAATCTGTTGGTATATTCAGAAACCATGCGGTTTGTGTTGAATACAGCATTAACTTCACGCATGCTGTTCTTCATCATGCTGATCCATCTGCGTGGAATACCATCGCTGGAGAGATCGTAGAAGGTTTTTGATACTTCTTTTTCAAGAAGTTCATAGAGAGAATTTGCTTCAACTTCGTCTTGATAATCGCTGTTTTCGTATTCTTCACGAGTTCCGATAGCCCAGCCGATACCAGGATTGTAAGCTTCATCCCACCAACCGTCAAGAATGGACAGGTTGAGAACACCATTAACAGCAGCTTTCATACCAGAAGTACCGGAAGCTTCCTGAGGTCTTCTTGGGTTGTTCAGCCATACATCAACGCCTTGAACCATATAACGAGCTACAACTACGTCGTAGTCTTCGATGAAAACTATGTGTTTGCGTAATCTTTCGTCGTTGCTCTGTTTAACGATTTCTTTAATGAAATTCTTGCCTGGTTCATCCTTTGGATGAGCTTTACCAGCAACAACAAGTTGTATTGGTCTTTCTGGATTGCAAAGAATCTTGATAAGGCGTTCTTTGTCTTTGAAGAGAAGAGTTGCACGTTTGTAGGTTGCGAAACGTCTTGCAAAACCGATTGTGAGATAGTTTGGATTCAAGACTTCTCTTGCTCTTGCTATTTCAGAAGGAGGAGCATTGCGAGCTTTTAACTGAGCTTCGATTCTGCTTCTAACGAAAGCTACAAGGCGTTCTTTTCTGCGTTCATGAGTGCGCCAAAGTTCTTCCATTGGAATCATGTCGATCTTTTCCCAAACAGTCTGGTCACCTGGATTATTTGTCCAGCGGGGGCCAAGGTATCTGTCAAAGAGTAAAGACATTTCCTGAGAAGCATAAGAACGAGTATGAACACCGTTAGTAATAGACTTAATCGGGATTTCCTGGAATGGAACATCCGGATAGAGGCCTCCCCACATCTTTCTAGAAACAGCACCGTGGAGTTTGCTGACGCCGTTTGCTTCACCACAGAGGTTCAAAGCACAAACTGCCATTGAGAAGCCATCACCTTTTGGTGTGTTGTTCTGCCAACCAATCTTAAGGAAATCTTCCCAGCTGATACCCAACTTAGAGTAGTAACTAGTGAAGTATTTTTCCATTAATTCTCTTGAGAAAATATCGATACCGGCAGGAACTGGAGTGTGGGTGGTGAATACATTACCAGCACGAGTAAGTTCCAATGCTTCACGATAGTTCATGTTGTGTCTTTCCATAGATACAGCAATTCTTTCGAGAGCTAGGAAAGCTGAGTGACCTTCATTCATGTGGTATACACAGGGGTGAACTTCGATTGCGTGTAGAGCGCGCAAACCACCAATGCCGAGAACTATTTCCTGCATGATACGAGTTTCTGTATCGCCACCATAGAGTTCTCTGGTAATCCAGCGGTCTCCTTCGCTGTTCATTGGAGTATCAGTGTCGAGCAAATAGAGAGGAACTCTACCAACCTGTAACTTCCAAAGCAAGCATTTTACGATACGACCAGGCAACTGAACTTCAATAACAATTTGATTGTTATCTTTCATTACAGGAGTTATTGGCATATTGTGGAAATCGTTTTCTGGATAAACTTCTAACTGGTATCCGCCAGCATTAAGTTTCTGCTTGAAATAACCAACTCTATAAAGCAGACCTACTGCTACTAATGGAACACCTAAGTCTGATGCAGATTTCAAATGGTCACCAGCTAGCATACCAAGACCGCCTGAATAGAGTCTTACGCTTTCGGTAAGACCAAATTCTGCAGAGAAATAAGCAACTTCTGGTTTTGCTCTAGAACCATGGTTTATATCAAACCAGGTTTGAGTATCGTCCATATAAGCAGTAAAGCTTTCATAAACTCTCTGAAGATTTGCTAAGAAAGCTTCGTCTTTTGCTTTTGCTTCAAGACGTTCTTGAGAAATGGAGCCGAGCATTTTTACTGGATTGTGGTAGGTTTCTTCCCATTGTTTTGGGTCTAAGCGGCGCCACAATGCAATAGCTTCTGGATTCCAGCACCACCAAAGGTTATAGGCTAGATCTTTGAGGTGTGCCAGTGGTTCTGGCAAACTTGGAACTACGATAAAAGTTTTAATAGGCTTCATTAAATCTAGGTCTCCTAAATATTGTGTAAAAAATTTCTATGCCAAAATTTATATCATTATTAATATAAACCTTGCAAGGGGGTACATGATTTTTATTCTTGGATTTCTTCTTCGGTTAGATAACAAGCCGGGTCTGTCTGCCAGGGGTCGTCATAAACTCTATAAGCTCTGACTCTTAATGAGCCACCGCACATCTTTTTGAACTTACACTTTGCGCATTTGCCTTTTAAAAGAGGCAAACGATTTTTTAAACCAGCCATAAGTTCGTCTGAAGTGTCTTGCCAGATTTCAGAAAATTTTCTTTCTCTGACGTTTCCAAAAGTTTTGTCCATCCAGAATTGGTCGGGGTGAACGTTGCCTTGCCAGTCTATTTCGCCGATACCAACACCAGTTGAGTAGGCTCCGCCGCCGTTCCATTCCAATAATTTGCGGACTTCTTCAGCTCTTTCGGGTGCTTCCTGCAACAACTTCATATAAATATATGGCCCGTCAACGTGATTATCTACAGTAAGAATATCTAAATCTATTCCGGAATTAATAGCTTCTTTGGTTCGTCTGCAGATAATATCAAGAGCTTTGCGGCTTTCTTCGTGAGTTAAATCGTCGTTGCTTTTTCCCCTGCCAGAATAGACTAGATGATAAAAGCAGGCTCTTGGAATCTTTTCTTCCAAAAGGAAATCAAATATCTTTTCTAAATCTTCAACGTTTTTGCGGGTTAAAGTGAGTCTTAGACCAACTCTTTGTTCTACTTCAACGCAGTTTCTAAAACCAGCCATAGCTTTTTCAAAAGCGCCTTTTACGCCTCTGAACATATCGTTGGTTTCACCAATTCCGTCTAATGAAATACCTGCATAGATGAAACCAGTCTTTTTGATTTTTGCTGCAATTTCTTTAGTTATTAGAGTGCCGTTTGTTGAAAGCACAGGTCTGACACCTTTACTTACAGCATATTCAGCCAAGTCAAACAAATCTGGTCTCATTAGAGGTTCGCCGCCACTCATAAGCAGGGCAGGAATTTTGAATTGAGCAAGATCGTCTATAAGAGCTTTGCCTTCAGCGTTGGTTAATTCGTTTGGAGCAAGATTTCCGTCGGAATTTGCATAGCAATGGGTGCATTTAAGATTGCAGCGCTTGGATACATTCCAACAGACAACTGGTTTGCGTTCTGAAGCTGATTTAGCAACAGAGTGCCCTTTGTATTGATGGGAATGTGAAACGTTGCCGTGGTGTTCCTGACCGTATCTGAGAGGGTCACCTGTAGTTGAGTGGTTCGCATAAATCTTGCTAATATTAATCATTTGTTTGCCTTTTTTAGTTATTTTAGACTAATACTAACCAAATTTAATCAATAATTCAATAGCTATGCTAATTTCAATCTATTTACTTTAACAAAGGATTTTATTTGAACTATTATATTTAAATTATAACTTTAAGTAAGAATACATAAATGTTTATTTTGTAGCAGCAGATTCTAAGAGTTTGTCTATATCGTTATAAGCATTTTCTAAGTATTCAGTATGATACATCTCATACATATTATATATAGTATTGGTAATACCAGCTTCGTCCCATTTCTTTAAAACTACATCTGCTTTTAAATTTCTTGCATATGAGTATTGTTCCAAAAGAAAAATAAAAAATTCCATTTCCTTAGACATATTAATCTCGCCTTAAATATAAAGAGTTTCTGGGATCTCCTGTAATTTGCTCACTTTCCCACATATCAAATATACCTATAGGAGAAAATTCCCACATTTCTAATTTTTCATCAGAAAGCATTTTATATGTTTTTGATGAAATAAACAATCTAAGAGCTTCAAGAGGTTCTATTCCATATTTGTTATTAATTTTATTCGTTATTTCTTTATTATAATAAGCCAATATGAAAGGCATTTCTTTATTCATTTTATTATTACCTCTTTAAATTTAAGATAATTTAAAGCTTTTACTGTTTTAAAAGCATATTGGTCTTTTAATTTCTGTGGAAGCAATCTTTTGATGGTTTCTTCTATATCGTATATTCCAGAGAAATATAAGGCAATAACAGGATAGGTTTTGTCATTAGCAACAGGTCCAATAACTAAATCAAAATCATCAGATGCATTAGGATTTGTTCTATTGTTTGTAACATAAAAAAGCCAGTTTTTATCACTTTTTTTGAAAGATAATACTTTTAAATCAGACTGGTTTGATTCATCGTATTCAAAAACAGAGACAATTGATTTTCCTTCATTACGTCTCATTGTCGTTAGTTTTGCCCATCTTTCAGCCTGTTCATAACTTGATGTAAGATAAAAACCTGTTCCAAAATCAAGCTTTCTATCGGAAACTAATATTTTGGGTTCTTTAACTTCTATGTTACTTCCATGATATAGAATCATTGTCTTACATCAACTCCTTTATGTATATACCAATTACAACGTTTTTCTTTGTATTTTTTGATTACAGGCACATAGTTTTACCTAATGAATAAACTATTTTAACTTTGAGCACCTAAGAGTTATTTATATAAATAACATAATTATTATAATAATTCTAAGGTATCCTAATGATTTTTTGATTATTTAGAGACTTTCCTGATATGATTACTAGTACTTTTAGAAATTTCAGAACGACTATAAAGTATAGTATTAAAAAGAAACTCAGACAAATCACTTTAGAATTTTACCTATATTGACTTTAGATTTTTATCAGCATTTATATCCAATTGAAATTAAGAGTGATAGAAAATCTGAGAAGAAACAAGCAGGCAATATAAAGAAATATATTGAACTAATAGGGGAAAACACTAAGGGACCTGTTTTTTATTTTGGTGATTCTACTATGGATATTAATGAAATAAAGTATGTTTCGTGGCATGATTGGAGTTCTTTTGCTTTTAACAACAACAAGTAAAAAAATGGCTTGATATTATCAAGCCATTTTTTTACTATTACTGCACAGGATTGCCTGGCATATTTTTTAGTTTTGGATATAATAACGACCAAACTTAGTTTGGTGAGATATTAATTTATAGGTACAAGAGCAAGGCGGAAACCGACATCATCATTTCCATTGCCTGTATATTCAATTCTATCAGCAGAACGACAGCCTCTAGATTCGCTTAGCCAACTACCACCACGTAGGGCTTGATACAGGCTACTTTCTACACCTGTTGGGTCTACAACCGCTGTTGTAGGATAATCTCCATACCAATCCTTACACCATTCTGTTACATTACCAGACATATCATATAAACCCCATGCGTTGGGTATTCCTTTACTACCCACAGGATGAGTTGTATTATTAGAATTTGATCTAAACCAACAAATTGTTTCTAAGTTGTTTTCATCATCACCATTATAAAAAACAGTAATTGTTCCAGCACGACAAGCGTATTCCCATTGTGCTTCTGTTGGCAAGTCGAATTTGTAACCTGTAGGTAAAGATGAACTTGCTATATTAGCGTTCATCCAGTTACAAAATGCTATAGCTTCATCTCGACTAACACGTTCAACAGGACCTGATGCAACAGAAGAGTATAAGCTAGGATTGTTGCCTATTGCAGCTTTATACTGTCCTTGTGTTACTTCAAAAGTGCCCATGTAGAAATCCTTAGAAATAGTTACTTGATGCTGTATTTCATCATCTTCTCTCCCTAATTCATTCTCAGGACTGCCCATGATAAAGGTTCCAGCAGGGCAATGCCTCAATTCTATTGTTTCTGTTGCACAGATCCTAAAAGTATAAACATTCTTCAACCAATTCGCGGTATAGTTTTTTGAGCCTATTGAACCTGTAGAAATAGTAACAGATTTTGAAAATGTACCTTCTTCAATTCCTGTTCCGGACCAACCACGGAATTTATAACCTTCTCTAGATGGATTATTTAAAGTAATTGTTGCAGAAGTAACATCATAAAAACTAGGATTATCTGTTTCTAATGTTCCACTAGCCAAATCATAAGTTATGCTATATTTTATTGGTCTTGCATTGGCTGTCATAGTTGCATTGTTTGCGGGCATATTAAATGTGTCTGTAGTAAAATCACCTGACCATGAGGCAAACTCATAACCGGCAAGCATTGTGCATGAAGCAGTTACAGTAGAGCCGTATTCATAAATACCATTGCCTTCAATTGCTGAAATACCTGTTCCTTTAATGATAGTTAGCATATAAGTAGCAGTAGCCCAGTGAGCTGTATATTCTTTGTTTTCAGTCGAGCCATGTGGGATAGTTACCAAAAGATTATCACTACCAGTTAATCCAGTACCACTCCACCCAGTAAAAGCATAGCCATCTTTTGTTGGATTATTCAGGGTTATCGTAGCTGAAGTTATATCGTAGTTTTTGGGGTTGGCAGTAGCTACATTACCATCATTCAATGTGTATGTTATGCTATAACAAATAGGTATATAGTTAGCATTATAACTTCTTTCACCTGTAGAACCTTTAACTATTGACAATGAAATTTGTGGCTTATTACCGTTAGAGCCAGTCCATCCTATAAATTCATATCCTGTTCTTATAGGATTGTTCAGTGTGATAGTTGCTGAAGTTACGTTATAAGTAGTCGGATTAGTTGTTTCTAAAGTTCCACCATTTAAATCGTAGATTATATTATAATTTATAGGTTTTGCTTTTGCTGTCATAGTGACATTCTTAGCTGGCATTGTAAAAGAAGCTACAGAATAATCACCATTCCAACTATCGAATTGATAGCCATCTAACAATGTATAGCTTGCTATGACAGTAGCACCAAATTTATAACTGCCGTTCCCAGAAACATTTGAAATACCTGTTCCTTTATTTAAAACCACATTATATTTTGCTCTAGAATAGTTATAGACTATCGTATTAGTGCTACTAGCAATCGTTATTTTTTGTATGCTAGGTGAAACAAAGCCAGCATAAGTTTTTACTTTAGGAGCAACTTCACAGCCAAGTTTTGCTTCAAATTTTTCTGTTTCAAATGTTGAATAGCTCCCGTTAAGGTTTTCTTGTTTATGTAAAACAGTATAATTATAGAGCAAGTCAGTAGTTGAAAATGAAAGAGGTTTAAATGAATTAATAATTAAATTGTCTAAATTTTCAATATCAGACATAGATAACAGATAATCAGAGCTAGGTGAAAGTTGTTCTGCAAAACTAATTTTCAAGCTATCAAATTTTGAATTCCAATTGAAAATGAGTTTATTATCATCAAGATTAGAAATGGAAATAGATTTTTCTATTTTTTCTCTATGCTTAGAATTCGTAAAGCCATAATCGGAAGATAGAGTAAATGTTGGATTAAGTATATATTTGTTGCTTTCTATAATATTATTTTCATCAGAAGAAATCGAAAGAATAACATTCTGTGAAGTTTCAAAATTAAAATCCTGGGAATGAATGAAAGGTAAATAGTCTTTATTATCATTTATGTTATATATTTCAATTAGAAATAAAGGAGGAAATTTTGAAACTTCTATTCCTTTAATATTTAAACAAAGTTTGATTGTGGCTTGATTACCAATTCTTGATTCAAACTTTAAATTATTTATGATAATGTAATGTGAATATTTACCATTACCAACAGATTTATTTTGAATTGTCTCATGTAAATATGAATTACCATTAACTTTAAATACACAAGGTGATATTAAATTATTAAAATAAGTTATTCTTAATCTAAGGTCTGATTCTTTCATTTTATTTAAATTCAAACCTTTTAATAGCAAATTAATATTCAGGTCTTCTTCGTAAATTTTATTTTTTACGAAAACTGCATTTAAATAAGAGGCTATAGATTCATTTACGCTAATCAGATTTTTGTGCTTTTCAGCATTAAAAAAGAATAAACCTATCCAGCAACCTAATCTATAAAGCTTTATTTTTACTTCTTGAATATTATTTGATTTATTACTGTTCGAAGCTCTTAGAGTATTATTGTAATTAACTTCTCCAGAATCATCTACAGGAATGTATCTCCATATATCATTTTCGGTTTCTTTTATTCCTATATAGCATGAGCCAGAATCTAGATCTTTATAACTATTTGGAAAAGTCATTGATATAGGTTTTTCTAATGTGGTGACTTCTGTGTTTCCTTCAAGAGGATTATTGTTTGGTAATTCTCCCTTTAAGCTGTAAATAATTCCATTCGTGTACATAGAATCTTTTGCAAAATCGGAAGTATTAACTATTTTATGTTCAGTAACAGTTAATTTGATTTTTGATTGAAGAGTGCCTGCTTCTGTTGCTTCAAATTTTACCCCTGAAGAGAACCTTTTTTCCGTTACTGTTCCATCATTATTTACTTTTGGGTTTATTTCTTCGACTACTTGATTAGTAGGGATATTGTTGGCAGAACCACCGCCTCCGCCACGGCAGTGTTACTAAACTATTGCTATAATTAATAAAAAATGCTATAATTAGCTTATAGGAGGCTAATTATGACACAATGCAATCACTGCGGAAGCGATAATA
>JAFPZP010000050.1 GCA_017417215.1 Candidatus Rifleibacteriota bacterium
ATAAGATATAAGATAGAAGATAGAAGATAGAAGAGGGAAGAAGATGTTGTGCAAAAAGTGCACCTCCTTTGTAGGGTGTTTTTTTCACGGTGTACAGAATTTTGTTAAATTTTCTTAAGAAAAAAATCTAAAATCTTGACTATTTGGCTATTTTAATCTTATATATTTGCTGGCATATTTTATGCAATCATAAAGCAAATATTGGTTTGCTAAAAATAGGAGATAATAATGATTTCGGAATTACTTCAGGATAGTTTCATTGATTTACATCTTGATGTTCCTGATAAAGCTGCTGCAATAAATAAATTATCTGGAATGCTTTGCGGTTCAGGTCGTGTAAGCGATCAGAATCATTTTGTCAGTGCAGTTCTTGAAAGAGAAAAACTTGGGAGTACCGCAATAGGAGCAGGAATCGCAATACCTCATGCTCGTGCTAATACAGTAAATGAAGTTTCTATAGCTTTCGCACGTGCTTCACATGGTATAGATTTTAATTCTGTTGATGGTGACCCTGTTAATTTGATTTTCTTGTTAGCTGCTCCTGTTGAATCTGGTAGCCTTTATTTGAAGCTTCTTGCTCGTATTTCACGCCTTCTTCGTTATCAAGACCTTATTGATGATTTAAAGAAAGCTACAACTAAAGAAGAAGTTATAAAAATAATAGCTGCAAAAGAATAATATAGTCTAATAAAGTCAAAGCACTATTTAATAAACTAATATATATATGTTGGCATAAAATGCTGACAGATAGGAAATATCGTATCAATTATGGCAAATAACCGACAAGACGATTTGTCTTTGCATATGCGAATACCTGCTGAAAAATGCTTTACAAATAACGCACTTCTTACTTTAGATGGCATTTGTGATCATTTTTGTTTTACCGAACCATCTAGAGATAGAATAAAGAAAGCATTGGAAATGGCTCTTAATGGTTCTATTGAGTTATCATACCAGAAAGAACCAGGCTTATTTGATTTGCAGATTTCTATTTACAAAAATAAGCTGATGATTATGGTAGAAGATTATTTCCTAAATGATGATAAGAGTTCTGAATTAAAAACAAATGAAGATAGAGTCAGAAACATGTTAAGTCCAGTTGAAGAATTAACAGATGGCATGTCTTTTACTGGTAAATCAGGCAGAATAGGCTGTTATTCTATGTCCTTTGATGTTTCTTATATGGAAGAAAATAATGTTTCTGTACCCTCTTGAACTCTAATTCCTGATGTACTAATCTATATATTCAGAAAATCAGAAACCCCGAATTGATTTTCGGGGTTTTTTAGTTTTGGTAGAAAGCAGCCTAAAATGGAAGTAAAGCCTAAGATATCAAGATATTTAATTCTTTTTGTTCTTTTGATTTTTACTATTTTAGCTATTGGTATATATGCTCTGCTTTCATCTGAAGAATTAACAAAATATGCTATTAATACGGCTATAGCTAACTTTATTCCCAATGAAAAAGCCAATCTTAAACTTGATAAAATTGAAGGCTGCTTATTGAGCGGAATTAAGATTGACAATATCGAAGTAAAGCATGTTAAACCTAATTTTGAAGCAAAAATAAAAGATTTTTATTTAAAACCATTATACGAACAAGTTCTTAAAAAGGGAGCAGTTCATATTGTTGGCAGTGTTGGAAGCATTGAATGTAAGGGCACTCTTAAATTATCTCCTACTGTCGCTTCTGTTCCTGCCTTTATTGGAACTGAATGCTTTGCTGGATTACCCAATAATATACGAATAAAGAGCTTTGATATCAATAATATAAAGATTTTCCCTTGTGGAAATAGTGACTTAGAGGTTTTATCTAATTCTGTGACTCTTAAGTCGGTTGAAGCTTCAGATAATCTTGATGTCAAAGCTGATGTTAAAGTGGATTGGAAAAGCAAACCCTTTGCTAAAGCTTTATTTGGCGGTGTTTATGACCAACGTCGAAATAAACTTAATGGTAATATCAAGTTAAATGTTGCTAAGCAGGTTGTTGTCTCGGAACTGACTTTGGCTAACGGGAAAAAAGGATTAGAGGTTAGCGGATATATAGCATCAGACACTATTATAGATCTTCAGCCTTTATCTCAATGGTTAGGAGGTTTCTGGCAGTTGGATTATCCTTATGCTTTAAGCGGTAAGCTATATTGCTATGGTTCCTGGCTCTATAACTCAGATATTGGATTCTTAGGCAACCTGAATGGAAGGTATGAAAAACTTGATATTTCTGTAATGGGTGTTTTTTTCAGTTTGTTGGAATTAAGTGGAGACTGGAAACTTTTTGACGGCAATCTAACTTTAAATGATAAGGGAAGTCGTTTATTGGGATTTCCTGCTTCTTTAAATGGAAGTATTGAATCTGTAACTACGCCGACTCGCAAGTATAATATTTCTTTTGTTTCCAATTCTCTACCATTAGATAAATTAACTGCCTCACTTCCTTGGATGCTTAAATACTCAAATGGTATTCCTGAATTAGGCGGATTAGCGAGTATTTCAATCAATCTAATGGGGAACAAACCTACTACAAATGCTAAAATAGAATTAGAAAACCTTTCTCAGGTTTCTAACTCAGCTTCAAAAATCAGTGGAAAAGCTTTGTATGTTATGCCTGAAACAGGGAGCGGAACTATTAACGCTAACTTTGAGGTATCTACTAATAACGGTCTGCCAGTATTCTTTAAAAGATTTTATAATAATTTTTATTCCATTGAAAACAATAACAAGATAAAAAGTGGTTATAGATATTCTGTTAATGGTTCTTTTAATGATAAAGTAATTCTCAAAGGCAAGTTAAGTCTAGGTGAAGGGAAAAATTTTGAGACAAACGGTGAATTGCTTGATAATAAATTTAATATAGGTGTTATTACAAATGAAAATCGGGTCTACAAATGTTATTATGCAGACCCGATAGACTTAATTCTTATGAGATAATCAGCTATTTAACTGTCGAACTTTGGTTTCAACCTGATTAAGATTTACGCCCTGACCCTGTAGGAAGGTTTCAAACCAGGCGGTATTGACACCATAAGATTTTAGTTCGTTTCTATATTCGATTATGAGTTGTTCAAGTTCAATCATATCTGCAACTCTTAGCTTTTTGGAGTTAGCATTTTGCATTGCCTTTAAGTTATTGAGTGCATTATTGATTGCGCTTGCAAATTCATATCTTGTGACATTATCAGTAAAGGTAAATGGATATGAATTGAGAATTCCCTTATTGGTAATGTGTTTCATTGATTTGAAAGACCAGTGTTTTGAAGATACATAAGTAAATGATGAAGTAGATGTATTAGTTGCATTAGATTTCTGAGCGGCTAATGCAGCACTTTGACCTGGAGTCATCTTTACTTTGCTATCTACGAGAGGAATATAAAAAGCTGAGTCTGCTTCTGCAGTCTTGGCAATAGTCGGCATATATTGATTTCTTGTATCAGATGTAGTTGAGAATGTCCAAGAAAATCTCTGTGACAACTGTTCTCCAGATTTGCTTAATATTTTGTCGCTAACAATAACTTTATGTTCTGTTTTGGCTTCAAGAGGTCTTGAAGGTTCGAATATCGCTCTATTATTGCGTTTATCGTAAGTAACCTTACCGTCAACTCTTGTCTGATTAGCAAATACAGATATATTTATATTATTAACGGTCTTAGGATCACAGGGTTCTGAGAAGTGTATTGCAATTTTAGACTTTCTAGAAATGTTATCTGAATTAAGACCAGGATAAATAGAAGCTACTTTAAAATTATTGAGAGCTTTTACTTCTTCTTTTACAGAAGTTCTAACAGTTCTGTCAGCCCTAGACATATAGGGGTTGTTGGTATGTTCGTTCTGTGGCTGTTTATATGCCATAGTTTGGTTATAGTTGTTCTGAGCTGCTTTGTTGGAATTATTATACTGTGGTGCAACACTTGCTCTTGCATTATCAAAGCTTTCTAATTCCTGAGCTTCTCTTTGTGGACTAACATTTGCTGCAATACTCTGAGGAACTGTCATATTGGGAACAGCAGGAGCGCTTGTTGGAGTAGTGGTTGCAAACATAGAATTTATACCACTTTTAATTGGTCTACCGCTTAGGTCGGTAATTCCTTGGGTTACTATGACTCTATAGTTCTTTTCTGCTTCAAGTAAACCAATAGGTGTTAGTGTGGCCTGTTTATTGCCTTTGAAATAGTGAATCTTCGCGGGAACAGGACCAAAATCATCTTCTAGTCTGAAAGTAAATTCGTTCAGGGTTTCTGGTTTGATTTCTTCGCTGAATCCTATTGTAATTGGTTGAGCGAGATTAGTTACCTTTGAACCATTCTGTGGAGCTAATCCGATAAGCTTAACCTGTTCTGCAACTGGTGCTTGCTGCTGTAATTGCTGTTGGGCACGAGCAACCTGAAGCTGATTTACAGAATAGTTGGTCATGTTTGGTTTAAATGCTGTAGAATTTTGATTATCGAATGGATTTTCGATATTGGACTGCATTGCTTGGCCAACTGTTCCTAGGTTTTTATTGAGATTCTGCTGCATAGCTGCATAGTTTTGTCTTGCATTCTGCTGATAGCCATTCAAAGCTTGATTAGCATTCTGCTGCATACCAGCTAAGTTTTGATTAATGTTCTGTTGATAACCATTCAAAGCCTGATTGGCATTCTGTTGCATAGCTGCATAGTTTTGGCTTGCATTCTGCTGATAGCCATTTAAAGCTTGATTGGCATTCTGTTGCATAGCAGCCAAATTTTGATTGGCGTTCTGCTGATAACCATTCAAAGCCTGATTGATATTTTGCTGTCCCTGTTGATATAGGGCTTGTCCTTGCTGAAGACCATTGTTTATATTATTGGCTATTGCTGCTTTTGGTGCAGGACGTTCTTCCAATTCATACTGGCTTACTGCACTTTCTGAAGCATTATCAGATAGTTTAAATGGAATCAGGGTCTTCTTTGCTAACTTTTTCCCTGAAGTTGAAGCAATAGTTTTATCAATGGTTATTGCATAAGAAGCATTAGCTTTTAAAGCATTGCGCGGACTGACTGTGATTGTTTTCATATCTTTTGACAATCTATAGTCAATACCTACAGGACGATTGTTTTCAAAAAGCTGAACTGGTGCAGATTTTAGAGAAGCGACATCCAAAGCTTCTGAAAAACTTACTTCCATTGGGGCATCAGAACGTATTGTTCCTATACCCATACTTGCATTTGTTAAAACTAAATTTTTATTTGAAGCATTTTGTTCTTGAGATGAAGGGGTATTAGCTTTAGAGATATTATTGGAATTGTTGTTTGTATTGTTATTGGTGGTGGCACTGCCTAAATTGGCTGTCTGAAAACTCCAGACTTTTTCAGAGGTTCTGCCTAATCCATCATAGAATGAAACTTGAGCAGTATAGGTTTGCCCTTGATTCAAAGGCTTGCTAGCCTTAAACATTATCTGTCTGGCTGCAGGATTATAGAATAATTCCCCATTTACTGGTTCTGTACCATTAAATAGATTAAAACTAACATTCTGATAAAAAGACTGATTTAATGCTCCGCCAAACTCAACTGTCAATGGAGTTTCTGGCGAAATACCAACTGCCATATTGTCTGGAAAATGATTAACCACATTAATAGCAGTAGTTTCTGCTATATATTGTCCGTTACTTATTGCTGCATTGACTGGTGAACTGTGGCAAACGGCAGCTATTAGTGCACAGAGAAAAGCCGTTCTTATCCAACGTTTCATAGTTTACCTCCTAAAGCTTATACTCTTCATCTAAAATAATCGGCTAATAGGAGAATAAATTTACTTTTTTTTGTTTTTATTGAAGTATCTTACCAATCATACCCTTAAAATATAATCTATAAGCTAAAATTAATAGGATTTTTCTTGGCTTAAAAGTTAAATGGTTGACAAATAATCAAGTAAATGTTATCTACTCATGATTAAAATCGAAAGTTAGACCTAAGGAGAAATTAATAATGGGAACGGATGTTGCCTCTTTTGCAAAACAACTCAGAGAAGATGGCATTGAAGCCGCTAAGGAAGAAGCTGCCAAAATTCTCGCCGATGCCCGCAAAGAAGCTGAAAAAATAGTCAATTCTGCAAAGTCTGATGCTGCTAAAGTTGAAAAAGAAGCTCAGACACGTATTTCTCAAAATCAGAGTTCTTCTGAATCTGAAATGCGTATGGTTGCTAGAGATATTATTATTGGTTTAAAGAAAAAGATAGAAGAAATAGGAACAGCTCTCCTTAAAAATAAAGTTGCTGAATCTTTAGAAAATAAAGATGTTCTTAAGGTAGCTATTACTGAGCTATTAAAAAATCAACAAAATGGAAAGAATTGGGAAGTAACTTTAAGCGAAAAAGTAGCAAAACCATTAGCAGATACTGTTGTTGCTTTATTCAAAGAAAATGGTTCTACTGTAAAATTGGTTTCTGGCTTAAAGAAAGCTGGTTTTGAAGCTCATATTGATGGTGAAAATGAAGTATTTGAAGTTACAGATGAATCTTTAACTGAATCATTTAGAAAACTACTTTCACCAGAACTTAAGAAATTACTAGAAGCTTAATTAAGAAAGCGGTTGGTATTGTGGCAAGTTTAGAATACTTATTGACTTTGTTGCCCTCTCTTCCCAATAATCTAGGCGATAAGGTCTCTATTGAAGAAGCATATAGACTAATTAAATTTGAAGATGATGCTCATCTTGATTATTTGGTCGATGTATTAAGTGCTGAAGACGAAATCATAAAATGTGGTTTACAATACTTTGTATTGAAGAATAAATCATATATTCCAGAATTACCACAAAGTTTGCCTTCAAATTTTCAAGAAGTTTTTTTAAGCTTTAATACAAAAACCGAATCTGAATGGATGACAGCAATTTATGCTGCTTGGCTGGATATGCTGACCAAAACCAGCAGACAGCTAGGTTCCTCAATATTGGCCAAGTGGGCCAAATGGGAATATTCTTTACGTATTAATTTAATGATTTATCGTTTAAAGACTGCTGGAATTGAATATGATGAATCAGAATTGATTCCAGAATTTTTACGATATGATAATGAATACAATACTGATTATATAGTTGAAGCTTACAAGAAATGTTCTGAACCTATGAAAGCTGAAAAAACTATTGATCAGTATAGATTAGATTTTATAAGAAGTTTGGCGATCAGTTATTCTTTTTCTGCTGATGAACTGATTGCTTATATGCTTGAATTGCGCATTTTCGCTCGTTATGCGCGCCTAGACCTTGAAAAAGGTCGCAAAATCCTACAGGAGGTGACAGCAATATGAGCTTAACCGGTAGAATTGTAACGGTTTACGGCAATATGGTTACAGCAGAAGTTGATGGTTCTGTTTGCCAGAACGCGGTTGCTTATTGTCTGCGTTCCGACGGTGTAAAACTAATGTCGGAAATTATTAGAATTAGAGGAAACCTGATTGATATGCAGGTTTTTGAATTGACTCGTGGTCTTATGGTCGGCGATGTCGTCGAAGTTACTGACGATCTGCTTTCTGTTGAATTAGGCCCTGGTCTTATCGGAATGGTTTATGATGGTCTTCAGAACCCATTGGTTGAAATGGCAGCCAAGGTTGGTAATTTTCTTGAACCTGGTCACTATCTTAAAGCCTTAGATCGCAAAAAAGAATGGGATTTCACTCCTACAGCTAAGGTTGGAGATGTTTTAACAGCTGCTGAAAACCTGGGTTTTGTTAAAGAAAATATATTTGACCACAATATTATGGTTCCCTTTACTCTTCGCGGTGAATGGACTGTAAAGACTATTGCTCCTGCTGGCAAATATACTGTTGAACATGAAATTGCAACATTAGAAAAAGACGGCGAAACTGTTTCTGTAAATATGATTCAGAAATGGCCCGTTCGTATGCCTCTTGGCATTTATAAAGAACGCTTGTTGCCGACTACTCCAATGGTTACAAAACAGAGAATTATCGATACTTTCTTCCCTGTAATGCTGGGCGGAACCTATTGTATTCCTGGACCTTTCGGAGCTGGCAAGACTGTTTTGCAGTCAAATACAAGCCGTTATGCTGATGTTGACCTTGTTATTATAGCAGCCTGCGGTGAACGTGCCGGTGAAGTTGTTGAAACTCTACGTGAATTCCCGCATTTGTCTGACCCAAGAACTGGCAGAACACTGATTGAAAGAACAATCATTATTTGTAATACTTCAAGTATGCCTGTTGCAGCTCGTGAATCTTCTGTTTATACAGCAGTTACTCTGGGTGAATACTACAGACAGGTTGGCTTGAACGTTCTTCTCCTTGCTGACTCAACTTCTCGTTGGGCACAGGCTTTACGTGAAATGTCAGGCCGCTTGGAAGAAATACCTGGTGAAGAAGCTTTCCCAGCATATCTCGAAAGCTCAATCGCTCGTTTCTATGAACGTGGCGGTATTGTCGAATTAAAGAATGGTAAAAAAGCTTCTCTTACTATTGGCGGAACAGTAAGCCCTGCTGGTGGTAACTTCGAAGAACCTGTTACTCAAGGTACCATTAAGGTTGTTGGAGCTTTCTTAGGTTTGTCATATGCCCGTTCTTATGCTAGACGTTTCCCCGCTATTGACCCTCTGGAATCATGGTCTAAATATAAGGGAATCATTGATACTGAAAAAGTTGACTGGGCTCATGACTTCTTGAAACGTGGTAAAACAGTTAACGAAATGATGCAGGTTGTTGGTGAAGAAGGTACTTCTATTGAAGACTTCATCGTTTACCTTAAATCTGAATTCTTAGATAACGTTTATTTGCAGCAGAACTCCTTCGACGAAGTTGACGCTGCCTGCCCAGTTGAAAGACAGAAATATCTGTTTGAATTAGTAACAAGCGTTTTGGCTCATGAATTTGCTTTTACAAGTAAAGCTGATGCTCGTGACACTTTCTTTACTCTTACTGATCAGGTTAGAAACTGGAACTACACTCCATGGGGCAGTGAAAAGCTTGCCGAAATAGAAAAATCTATTAAAGAAACTCTTGCAGCTAAGGGGGCAGCTAAATGAATAAGTATTATACAAAAATAGATAGTTTAGCAGGAAACGTAGCAACTCTTAAGGCTAAGGGTGTTGGCTATGACGAATTAGCTGTAGTTGAAGGAAAATGGGGCAAATCTCTTGCTCAGGTCATCAGAGTTAACGGTGATTCTGCTACTATTCAGATTTTTGCTGGAACTCGTGGTGTTTCAACAGGAGATAAAGTTTCTTTTCTTGGCTCTTCAATGAAATTCAGTTTCTCAGAAGATTTGTTCGGAAGAGTTTTTTCAGGCAGTGGTGAAGCTAGAGATGGCAGAGGCGAACTTACTGAAAACATGGTTGAAGTAGGCGGACCTGCTGTTAACCCAGCTATAAGACTTATGCCAAACCGCATGATTCCAACTAATATTCCAATGATTGATGTATTCAATACTTTGGTTGAAGGTCAGAAACTGCCTATTTTCTCTATTCCAGGTGAACCTTATAATGAACTTCTTGCTAGAATAGCTTTACAGGCTGAAGCAGATGTTATCATTCTTGGTGGAATGGGTTTAAAATACGATGAATACTTGTTCTTTAAGAATAAGCTTGAACAGGGTGGTGCTATGGATCATACCATCATGTTTATTCATACTGCTTCTGACCCTGTTGTTGAATGCTTGCAAACTCCTGATATAGCTTTGACTGTAGCTGAACAATTTGCATTACAAGGCAAGAAGGTTCTTTGTCTGCTTACTGATATGACAAACTTTGCTAACGCTTTGAAGGAAATCTCAATCACTATGGAACAGATTCCTTCTAATCGTGGTTATCCTGGCGACCTTTATTCTCAGCTAGCTTCCCGCTATGAAAAAGCTGTTGTTTTTGAAGACGGTGGTTCTATTACCTTGATAGCAGTTACAACTATGCCTGGTGATGATGTTACTCACCCTGTTCCAGATAATACCGGATACATTACTGAGGGTCAGTTCTATCTGAAAGGTGGAGTTATTGACCCATTCGGTTCATTGTCTCGTTTGAAACAGCAGGTTAATGGTAAGACAAGAGACGACCACCGTGCAATAATGGATGGTTGTATTCAGCTTTATTCAAAATGTCGTGAAACACGTGAAAAACGCGCTATGGGTTTTGAAATGTCTGAATGGGATAATAAACTTTTGTCTTATGGTGACGATTTTGAAAAGAGCATTATGAGCTTCTCTAATAATATTGGTTTGTTTGACGCTTTAGATCAATGCTGGAAGCTTTTGGCAGACCATTTTGAACCTAGAGAAACTGGTATTCGTTCTAACCTTTGTGAAAAATACTGGGTTAAAAAACAGGCGTGATAAATTATGGCTGATAAAATCAAAAAAACTCGGCCTGAGTTACTGAAACAAAGACAGCAACTTTCTCGATTTGAGAGATTTTTGCCGACTTTGGTTCTGAAAAAACAACAGATTCAAGCTGAAATACTTAGAGTTCGAAATGAAGTTAAAAAGCTTGATAAACAAATGGCTGAAATTATTGCTCACAGCGAAGAATGGTCTTTGTTATTCAGTGAGTCAATGCCAGGCCCAGTAACTAGATTTGTTAATGTTAAGAGTATTCAACGCGGAGTTCGTAATGTTGCAGGTATAGATTTACCCGTAGTTTCTGGCGTTGAATATGAAATTAGTGATTTTTCCAGATTGGCAACTCCACCTTGGCTTGATGCAGGGTTAGATTTCGTTAAGAATCTTATGGAATTGCGTGAAAAGGTAAAAATCCTTCACGAACAGGAAAATCTTTTGCAACAGGAATTACGTAAGGTTACACAGCGTGTAAATCTATTTGAAAAAGTTATGATTCCTAATGCTAAGAATAATATAAAACTGATTCGTATCGCTTTGGCTGAAGAACAGACTTCTGCAGTATGTCGTTCTAAGATAGCAAAGAGCAAGAGCTAAGGAGAATACATCATGATATCAAAAATGAAAAAGATTCTTCTCGCTGGTAAAATAGAAGACAGAGAAAAAGTATTAACTATACTACGTTCTACTGAATTAGTTCATGTTGATGCTGCTGTCCCTGAAAAAATAAAAATACCAGAAGCTTTAAACTCTGAATACGAAGATTGTGCTCAGGCTTTGTCTATTCTTGCTCAATTAAAAGTTGAAGATGATAATGACTTATTAGAAACTCCAGGAACTCCAACTAGACTTGTTGAAGAAACTCTTAATCATAACAAGGCTATAGGAGAGCTGAAGAATAAACTTAATATAGTAAACAGAGAATTGGATGAAGTTGAAAAATGGGGTAATCTAGGTTTAAAGAACTTAGAATATCTTAAACAGAACGGAATCAATTACGCATTCTTAAAGGGTCCTTCTAAGTTTATCGAAGAAATTGAGTCTGAATGCATAGAAACTGTAACTTTAGCTGATAAAACAGAAGTTATAGGTTGTTTTTCTCGTAAGCCAATCAAATTCTCTGAAAAATTTACTCAGTTGGCTGTTCCAAAGAGAGAATTTGCTCAGGTATCTGATGAAAAACAAGTTTTGAACAAGTCTATTGAAGACAATGTTCATGCTTTGCACTGCTTGAAACAGAGATATTCAGATATAGAAGCTCATTTCAATAAACTTGGAAATAAGAGGACTTTCAAAGAAGTTGAAACAGGTGTTTTCTGTGAAGATAAACTCTTTGTTTTAACTGGTTGGTGTCCTCAAAACAAAACACAGCAGTTACTAGATTCTTTTGAAGAATCTGGTATTTCAGTAGGTATAAACTTTTATGACCCAGGTTATAATGACATACCTCCTACAAAGTTGGAAAATGGTTCATATGCAGCAAGTTTGCAGCCTTTATTGAAATTCATGGGTATGACACCCAGTTATTATGAACCAGATACAAGCTTTTTGTTTTTATCATCTTTGATTCTTTTTGCTTCATTTATATTGGCTGATTTTGGATATGGCTTACTAATGCTTATTCCATTGTTAGTTTTTTATAAAAAACTCTTGGCAAAGGGATTTGATGCTAAATTACTCAAATTGCTAATTTTCATTACTGCAGGAACTACAGTATACGGAATCGTAACAAATTCATTCTTTGGATATAGGCCATTTAATTTCGGTTATGACCCGGCGGCAGATGATATGCTGTTGTGGCAGAAGCTTTGCTTCTTTATAGGAGCTATTCACTTGACTATAGCTCATGTTATGAAGATGTTAAGAAATTCAAAAGATGCTTCTCTTCTTGGAGAGGCTGGTTGGCTTGTGTTCTTATGGGCTATGTATGGATTAATTTGTCAGTTGGTAACTGGAGGCGACTTGGGTGTCTTCAAATTCTCTGATAAATTATCTTTATTTGGTTATGAGCAGGTATTGTATGTCTGGATGTTTGAGCTTTCAGCTATATTGATTTTGTTCTTTACAAAACCATCTTTGAATATTGTAGATTCATTGATAGCTGGGCTTGGATCAATAGCTTCCAACGCTTCTGGTATGTTTTCTGATATTTTGAGTTATATCAGACTCTGGGCCGTTGGACTTGCAGGTGGCAAGGTTGCCAGTGCCTTTAACAGTATAGGTGGAATAGTTGCTTCTATTCCTGTAATAGGCGTTGTCATACAGATAATTATATTTGTAGCCGGTCACTTGTTAAATATTGCTCTAAGCTGTATTTCAGTTCTTGCTCATGCTGTGCGTCTAAATCTATTGGAATTCTCTAGTCATCTTGGACTAGAATGGGCTGGTCGTGAATACGATCCATTTAAGGAAAAAAATTAATATATATAACTTTTTAATTAATTAAGTATAAAAAAGAATAGGAGAAATCAAAATGGAACCTTCTACAATGTTATTTCTTGGTAAACTTTCTTTAGGACTTGTTATGGGGTTTGGCGGACTTGGCAGCGCTCTTGGTGTTTTGGCTGCTGGACAGGCTGCAGCTGGTGCCTGGGCAAAACAGGGTAAAGAAGGCAAGTCTCTCGGTTCTTATACTATTATGATTGGTATGCCTCTTAGCCAGACTTTGTATTGTTTAGTTCTTTATTTTGCTATGCTTAATTCTGCTACTCAGCCAGAAAATGGTCCAATTCTTCTCGGTGTTTCTCTTGGAGTTGGTTTCTGTCAGTTTATCTCTGCTTATGCTCAGGGTAAAATTGGTGCTGCAGGTATTAGATGTTTAGCAGAAAACGAAGATAAGGGTAGAGGTGGTATTATCACCGCTATGGGTATTGCTGAAACTGTTGCTCTTATAGCACTTGCTGTTGGTATTCTTCTTTTGAATTCTGATATTATGGTTAAGGCTATTACTGCAACTGCTCCTGCTGTTGGTTGATTGACCAATAATAGTATTTAAGCTGGTAAAAAAGCTCTCGATTAGATTTCGAGAGCTTTTTTGCTAAATACTGAATAGCTGATTTGATTAATTCGCAAATATTAATGTTTTATGCTATACTGCTAAAAATAAAGTCTGAAAAATAGGAGTAACAAACCCTATGGGTCGCTTTTTTGGAACTGATGGTGTTCGTGGTCTTGCTAACCGTTTCCCATTAGACGGAAACACTGCTTACAGAATTGCTCAGCTTGCTTCAAAGCATTTACTGGCAAATCACAAAAAGCATGGACGACCTTTTTTTGTTGCAAAGGACACTAGACGATCCGGTGATTTGTTAGAACATGCTGTTGCTGCTGGCGCTGCTTCTATGGGAGCAGAAGTAAGACTTTTGGGTGTAATTCCAACACCTGCATTGGCCTTTATTACAAAAGAACTTCAGGGAATGGGCGCTATAATGATAAGTGCTTCTCATAACCCATTCCAAGACAATGGTATTAAAGTTTTTGGTCCTGATGGCTACAAAATCAGTGATGATATCGAAGAAGCTATTGAAAAAGACCTTATTGGCAATGTCAGAACAGAAATGCCTACAGGTGAAGGTGTTGGTGTTATAAATACTGATACCACTTCTGTTAAGTTCTGGTTGAATCACTTGGCAAAAGTAGCCGGTGAAAACTCTTCTCAGCGAAGAATGAAAATAGCTTTAGATTGTGCTAACGGTGCTCTTTCTAATTGGGCTCCGAAGTTCTTTTCTGAACTTGGTTATTCTGTAGACGCTATCGGAATAAATCCTGACGGTATCAATATTAATAAGGGTGTTGGTTCAACCTGTATCAATTCTTTGGTTTCTATGATGAAGAAGGAACGCTTCGATATAGGTTTTGCTTTTGATGGCGATGCAGATAGACTTATTGCAGTTTCTAGCGATGGTGAAGTAGTTGACGGTGACTTTATTCTTGCTTTAACAGCAAAATTCTTGAAGGACAAAGGCAAACTGCCTGGCAATACCCTTGTAACAACTGTTATGGCAAACCTTGGTCTTGATATTGCTATGCGTAATAATGATATCAAGGTTCTAAAAACAAAGGTTGGAGACAGATTTGTTCTGGAAGAAATGCTTAAAGGCGGTTATGTTGTTGGCGGAGAACAAAGTGGTCATATTATTTTGACAGAGTTTTCTACAACTGGTGATGGTTTGCTGACTGCTTGCAATCTTTTAAGAATAATGAGGGAAACAGGTTCTTCATTAAAAGAATTGAGCAGTATAATGTATAAACTTCCACAAGTTCTAGTTAATATCAAGGTTAAAAATAAAGATTATGCATCTGTTCCTGCAATAACTGACAGTATTAAAGAAGCAGATTCTGTTCTTTCTGGCAGAGGTAGAATTCTTGTTAGACCTTCTGGTACAGAAAACTTAATAAGAGTTATGGCTGAAGGACCTGATGAAGCTGAAATTAAGAAGCTTGTTGAAGGCGTAGCCAATGTTGTTGCAAAACATCTTTGTTAAAAAATAATTGTTTTTATGAAGAGGCTATTTATAAGAAAAGCTTTATTGTTCTTATTTATTACTGTTCTTCTTTTTCAAACAACTGGCTGTTGTAAAAAGAAAGAACAGAAAAGCCCTATTTCAAGAGAGTCTAAAAACAAAGTTGAAACAGAAAAGCCAGACATTTCTGTCCCTGATGAATCTTCTAAACTCCTAGATAAGACTGGTTTAAGTTATTCTATTGATAGAAGACCAGCTCCTAATCCACCTGTTTATAGTAGTTTTTCTGTATTTGAGAAACAGTATTTAGATGGAGTAAATAAGTTGGAAGCAGGTGAATTAGATAAGGCCTTAGTCGTTTTTCAAGAAATTCTTAAGGAGTATCCTGAAGGTGAAGAAGCTAGTATAGCAGCTTTATGTATTGCAGAAATTTATTTTAGAAATAAAAATAATGAAGCGGCCTTAAAAATGTACCAAGAAATAATAAAAAAATATCCTGGTTCCCAAGCTGCACAGAATGCATTAGAAGGAATTAAATATCTTCAAAGCTTTGATAAGCATGAAAAATCTTTTGTTTCTCCTGAAGTTGAAGATAGGAAAAGGAGGGGTAGATGATTTCTCTTAGAGGATTTAAAAAAGCAAAACGGGCTTTCACTTTTGTTGAAGTTCTTTTGGCTATTTTTATAATCGGAGTTGGAGTTTTACCTGTTTTAACTCTTTTCCTTACAGGAACTAGAACTATTGAGAGTGGTGGTCTTATATTTCAGGTTGCAGTAGCTGCTCAGAATATTATGGATACAGTTAGAAGCGATACTTTTTTATGGCAGGGTCTTCCTGTAGATATAAAAATTCCTTCTGATGAAGACAGAGGATTGTATTTGCCAACAGAACTTGTAAAAAAATACAAAGCTCAAGCTTTTTTAAAAATTGATGTTGCTAAGGGGCATACCATTCTTAATACAGGTGAACCTGAAGAAAACCTGTATCAGATTGATATACTAGTTACCTGGGAAGAAAACGGCATTAAAAAGCAGTATAGTTTGACTAATTATCGTGCTAATATAAATTGGCAAACAATGAAGACTTCAACGAGGTTTGAATAATATGAAAAAGTCGGGTTTTACTTTAGTTGAATTGTCTGTAACTGTATTTATTATTGCCTGTATTTCCGTTGTATTAGTAATTGTTTTAAGAAGTAATCTTACAACTATGAAATTTGGTCAGAAGCATATGGATTTTAATCAGAAGGTTCTTCTGGCGATAAGAAGAGTTTTTTATGATATAAAAAGAATCAACCCGATTTTAACGAAAAGTTTAGCTTATGGGTACGCTTTGAAAAATGAACTTGCAGGGGAACCAAAGCCAAGAATTATATTTATTCGTAAGTCTAAAGACCCAAAAGATAGAGATGAACTTGAGTTTGTAATAGACTCAAATCTTGATGTAGAAGATATTTATAACATTAAATACTATCTTGAGGACAAAGCTTTAAAAAGAGAGGTTAGAGACAAAGCTGCTCAAGTAAAAGTAGATACAGTTTTAGAAAATACAACAGCTTTTTCTGTAGATAAAGATGATTTAGATATTAAGCAAATATTTGTAAAGATTAGTGTGGATGATCCTAAAAGTGGTATTAAAAGAGATGTCGATTTCGCTGTTAGACTGGAAACAGACTTTGTTTATGTAGACAAGCGGGATTTATAAAAATGATGTATAATAAAAGAAGAAAAGGTTTTATTGCATTTGTAACTTTATTCTTGCTGGCAATATTTGGCTTAATGGGTATAGCTTATTGGTTCAGCTCAAGAATGAATACTGATATGCTTTGGGTTGAATCTCAGCGTCTTAGAGCAAGAAACTTTGCTCAGGCTGGTATAGAAAAAGCAAGGCTTCACATGTGCAATGTTTGTCAGCGTTCTGATAAATATGATATGAAAAAAAGCTCTTATAAAAAAGAAGAGTTTGAGAAAGAATTTGAAGATGGCGGTTATAGAATAACATCTATAGAACCGTTTAAATTTGAAGGTAAAGAGTACTTAAACGTAGATCACGTAGTTAAGGGCAGAGTTATTGGCAAGTTTGACGTATGGGAAGTAACTTCTGAAGGCTATACAACAAAGACAAAACAGATTGTTGAAATTAAGACCATAATAAGAGTTTTCCGTGATAATGTCGTCTATTAAGGAAGGACAGCTATGAGAATCAATATAAAACATATTTATTTGGCAGTAGGTCTGGTTCTTTTTGGAAATTTATGCGAATTACGTGCAGAAATTAACGAATTTTCGGCAAAAGTTAACGGCGATATTTATGGGCAGGTTCGTGTAATAGATGATGTAGACGGCGATGGCAATAAAGATATTATTTTCGGCGGAACGGATGGCAAGGTACACATTTTTTCTTCTAACGGAAGTGAGATATTCAGGCCACCTTATTGGCCTAAACAGGTTGATGCTCCTGTCACTGCAGGAATTGAAGTAACCGATCTTGATGGAAAAGGAAATCCAAATATACTAGTATCTACTATGAATGGTACAGTATATTGTTTAAATTCAAAAGGTAAAGAACTCTGGAATTACAAGACCGGTGGCAAAATTCTTATTGCTCCTCCTGTAGTAGCAGATTTAGGCGGTAATGAAGGAAAAGGTATCGTTGTCAGTTCTGCTTCTGGTCGTGTTGTTTTATTGACTTCTGATGGTCGTGAGGAAATGGTTTTTAGTAGCGATCATCCAGTAAATGCTACTCCTGTTGTTGCAGATATTACTCATGATGGTCAAAAAGATATTTTAATAAAAGATAATACTGGTAAGATATCTATTTATAATAGGAGTGGAAGTGCTATTAATGAATGGTTTTCTGGAAATTATTCTACAGGAGCATCGGATTGGCCATTTAATATAGATGTGGCAGATATTAACGGTGATGGTATTCCAGAAATATTTACAACAGATCCGAGCAATTCTAATGGTACTTTCAAAATGTGGGATAATGAAGGAAAGCTCTTATCTTCTTTCCCTATTACTGAAGCTGCTCATGGAGCTCCGAAAATTGCAGACATAGATGGTGATGGGATAGATGATATAATTATTGCACAATGTGATGGCAAGGTTATGGTTTGCGATAAAAATGGAAAACCTAAAAAGGGCTGGCCATTTGAAAATGATTATATGATTTACAGTGCCCCTTCAATTATTGATATTGATGGAGACGGTAATCCTGAAATAGTTTTTACATGTAATAAAAGTGGTAATCAAGGTCTGCAGGCTGGTTGTATCGTTGCCTTGAATAGTAAGGGGCAAATGATGGAGGATTACCCGAAGTATATAGGTAAAACCATTGCGCCATTAACTTTTGCTGATCTTGACGGAGATGGTACTCTTGAAATAATTGCCGCTGGTGGAATAGGTTATACTGGTCCACAGCTACATGTTTTCAAGACAAAAGCCAAACTTAAATTTAAAATTGTAACAATCAGGCAGCAGACAAATTTTAAATGAAAAATTTTAAACATATACTTGCTTTAGGTGTTATTGGTGTTTTATCTGCCAATTCTCTTTTATTGGCCCATACAGATGAAGATGTCGAAGATTTCCTTAAGGCAGGAAGAGCTTGTTACAAAAAAGGTTTGCTCAAAGAAGCTGCTCTTGAATTTGAAAATGTTCTAATAATTGATAAAAGTAATTTCCAGGCTAGAATATGGCTTGCACAAATATATATTGATAGAAGAGATTTTGTAAATGCTAGAAAGCTTTTAACAGAAGCTTCTTTGCAAGCCCCTGACCACCCAAGAGTAAAAGACCTTCAAAAATTACTGGGTGAAGCTGGAACCAACGTTAAGCAAGAACTTGTTGATCCAGTAATAGCAGAAACTATCGCTGGAATTGCTTCTGCAACTAAACATAGAAAATACGGGCTAGTTATTCCTGAAAATAAAGTAATAGAAGAAAATCTTGAAAAGAAATTGCTCGTTTCTAGTGATGAAGCTTTTAATGAAAGAAGAGAAATCCTAAATAACATAGAAAAAAGTAGAGAAGAAGTAAATTTAGGATTAACCAGGCATTTTGGAAATGAAAACTCTCCTTTGGCTCCTGTTTTTGATGCTTATAGAAATCAAGGATTAAATGCAGCTCTTGATAAGTATTATGATTTATTGATGAGAGACCCTACATTAGCTTCTAGAGATGACAAAGGGTTAATAGATGATGGCAACAAAGTATATTCGATAAGATTTGCTGATAGTCCAAATGACCCTGAATCCAGGTATTATTATGGAACTCTACAATACATTAATGGACTTTATGAAGAAGCCGATGCTGTGCTAAAACCTTTCCGTAAGAATCCTGGGAAATATGAAGAAAAACTTGTTCCATTTTTTGAAGGACTCGATCAATGGCGTGAACAAGAAAAAGTCAGACTTGCAGCTTTGAAATATGAAGAGGAGCAACGTTTGGAAAGAGAAGCCAAGGAACGAGAAAAAGCTGAAGCAGAAAAGAACGATGTTTGGGCAAAAGTTAAAAATAGAGGTAACAACAAGGGAAATGATAAAAATCAGGATCTAGCTCTTGAGGCAAAAACTCAGGCTTCCGAAGCTCATAATGAGGGATTCAAACTTTATAAAAAAGGGAAGCTTGATGACGCTATTGCAAAATATGAAGAAGCCTTAGCTAAAGATAGCGAAAACTTAGAATACAATTATCATTTAGCACTTGCCTGGATGGATAAAGGATTGGCCGGTGATATTTCAGCTTACGAAAAAGCTATCATCGCTTATCAAAAGGTTATTAGTATCGATCCTAACAGTAAATTAGCCAAAGATGCTAATAATATGATTAATGATATACAACAGGCAAAACATTCACTAGGAGAACGTTAATCTAGTGTACACAAAATAATAGATACTTCCTTGCAGATATGCTATAATCTAAGGTTGAAACTTTACCTATTAGTATATCCTAAGGAGTTTTATCAATGGCTAAGCGATTGATGAAAGGTTGTGAAGCATTAGCTGAAGCAGCCATTCTTGCAGGTTGTAGATATTATTTTGGCTCTCCTGTTGCACAGCAAGCAGAATTGTCTGCTTATTTATCTAAGCATCTTCCATTAGTGGATGGAACATATGTTCAAGCAGCAGATGAAATTTCAGCAATTAACATGGTTTATGGTGCTGCCGCTGCTGGTGCTAGAGTAATGACATCAGGATCTAGCACTGGAATGAGTCTTAAGCAGGAAGGAATTTCTGGTATAGCTGCATCTGAACTTCCATGTGTAATTGTAAATACCATGTGTGGTGGTTCTGTTGCTGGCGCTTCTTGCCCGGCTCAGGCAGATTATTGGCAGGCTACCAGAGGTGGTACACACGGAGACTACAGAAATATAGTTTTTGCACCCTGTTCCGTTCAAGAAATGGCAGACATGACTATTGCTGGCTTTAATTATGCTGATCGTTTTAGAACTCCAGTGTTAATATTAGCAGACAGCATAGTGTCTCAAATGATGGAACCTGTAGAATTGCCTAAAGTTCCTTTTGATTATGACTTAGATAGTAAAAAATGGGCTTTGGGATTGCCTGGAACAAATAAACACAACAAAAATGTTTGTGCTTCAACTTTTACTGTTCAAGATGAGCTTGAAGAACATAACTGGCATCTTTATCAAAAATATCAAGTAATAGGAAACCATTTTAATCAAGAAAATAAAGAATTAGCTATTGAAGAATATATGTGTGATGATGCCGAAATAGTTCTTGTTGGTTATGGTATTATTGCAAGATTACTGAAAACTGTAGTAGAAAAATGCAGAAAACGTGGTGTTAAAGCTGGTCTTGCTAGACCTAAAATTTTATGGCCTTTCCCAACTCAGGCATTTAAGAAGCTTTCTCAGAATACTGAAAAATTCATGGTAATTGAAATGTCCTGCGGTCAGATGGTTGAAGATGTTAAGATGGCTGTTAATGGTGCTAAACCAGTATACTTCTTTGGTAGAACTGGTGGAGCTGTTCCATCTGATTTTGAAATCTTCAACGAAGTAAGCAAATTAGTTTGCTTAGATTGAAAGGAGCAGAAAAATGACTATGAATTTTCAACCAGATTCAGTTCAAACTATGATTGTTGAAGCAGTAGATGAAGTTGCTCCAAAATCAGGTATTGTAGGAGTTGCTCCTGTAAGTTGTGGGGCATTTATTTATGATGGCTTTGACTTCGATTTCTGCCAATCTGTTCCAGGTTGTGCTCCAGCAGTTGCTTCTGGAATAAAAAGAGTTAGACCAAATGCCTTAGTATTTACATATCAGAACAGTATCGACCTAGCAGCAGCAGGTATTTCAGAAGTATTGCATGCAGCTAATCGCGGAGAAAATATAAGCGTTATTTATGCTAATTCAGATAATAGTGAAACTAATAGCAGCGAAGAAAGCAGAATAAAAATATGTGAACTGCTGTCTGGTATAAATAATCCTGTATATATAACAAGAGTCGTTGCTACAGAAAAAGATAATAAGGCTGCTATAAAAGCAATTAAAAATGCTTTTAAGCTCCAGCTTGAAAACAAAGGTTTCTCTTTTATTGAGATTCTTACCGTTGTAGGAGATGAAGAAAGCAAAGAAGTAAAAGATTTGCTTGCTGAATTCCCTCCTAAAGTTTTTGTAGATAAATGCGGCGTTGAAAAAGCCTGACAATAGAAAAAGGAGAAATTAAAATGTCTTCAACAGTAGAAAGAGTTATATTAGCAGGCTTCAGCGGACATGGCATTTTCTTTATGGGTAATGTCTTGGCAGAAGCTGGAATGCGTGCAGGTAAAAATGTTTCATTGGTTCCTTCATATAGTTCTGAACCAAAGGGCGGTCTTATTAATTGTGCTTTATTAATGTCTGAAAAAGAGATTGCCTCTCCAATGATAACTGTTCCTGATACTGTTATTGCGATGAATAGAACTTCTGTTAATAAATTTAACCAGAAAATCAAAGGTGGCGGAATGTTAATGTATAACTCTTCATTAATAGATCGTCAGGAATTTCGTGATGATATCAGACTGGTAGAAATCCCAGCAACTGAAATTGCCGCTGATCTTGGTGAACAGAAAGCTGCCAATATGGTTATGGCAGGTGCTTATGCTAAGTTTAGCAAACTAGTAATAGTAGAAGAAATCGAAAATTCCATAAGATATTTATTGAAGGACGAAAACAAAGAAGTAATCGAACTCAATATTGAAGCTGTTAAGAAGGGTTACGATTACGTTGAAGAAAAGAAATATATGTTTGGTCGTTATGTACACTCTGTATTCAGAGTTTAAGAATGATAAGGTAATTATAAATGGCTGATATTCCAGAATTATTGAAAATAGTTATAGAAACTTTGAAAGATAAAAAGGCTGAAGACCTTGTAGTGTTAGATGTAAAAAAACTAGTTAATTATACTGATTATTTTATAATTGCAACTGGTAATTCTACAACACATGTTCAAACTTTGGCTGATGCAGTTGGTAAGCTTTTAAAGAAACCTGAAGAAGGTTTAAAACAGGAAGATGATCCTCAGGCTAATTGGTTGCTGATCGATGGTGGCGACTTCGTTTTACATGTTTTCCAACCAAATGCTAGAAAATTCTATGGTTTGGAAGAACTTTGGGAAGACGCTGAAAGAGTTGAAATATAAGATATAAGACCAAAAATGTAGATATAAGATTAAATAGTTCTTCAATCTTATATCTATATTTCTCAATTCTCAATTCTCAATCTTCTATCTTATATCTTAAAGCTTAATAAACATGGTTCCACATTGCAGAATAATAGAAACTGAGCCAAATGGCTGTTTATCTAAAGATAATCGTCATCGAATAGAGCGAGTTCTAAGATTAGGACCGGGTGACAAGTTTATTGTTACTGACGGATGCGGCAGAGAAGGCGAAGCTATATTAAGCAGAAATGGTGAATATTCTGTTGAATCCTGGTATGAGCCAAAGCGTGAACCTGATTTAGATGTAACATTGTTTGTTGCTCTATCGAAGGGTGATAGGCTAGAATGGATTATTGAAAAAGCTGTAGAAATGGGGGTTAAGAAAATTGTTCCCCTTATTTCTGAAAGATGTATAGTTAAAGAACCTGGCAAAAATAAAATCGAGCGTTGGCAGAAAATCGCTGAAGCTGCGATGATACAATGTGGTGGTTGTTTGCTTCCAGATGTTGCGAGCCCATTAGAGCTTTATTCTATTCCGAAGCCAGACGCAAACGTATTGCCTCTTTTTTTGTATGAAGAAAACCTTAATTATTCTATTGAGGGCTTAAAAGATATTCCTTCCAATATAAATAAAATATGGGTGGTTTCTGGTCCGGAAGGTGGTTTTTCAGATAAAGAAGTAAGTTTCTTTAAAGATTCTGGTTGGAAAACTGTTTGGCTAGGAAAAAGATTGTTTCGTATGGATACAGCCCCTATTGTTGTCTTGGCAAATTTACTTGCTCCTTATTGGTTATAATGTACAGTTTTTTTAAACCAAATTACTAATAAAAAGGTATATAATTATAGTATAGGAGAGTAATATGAAAACTATTTTTTCAAGGTCGATTATTGTTCTAGCTGCAATGACTCTTTTAAATGGTTCGTCTTGTAGTATTTATGCTTCTCCCTTTGATGAAGATGCTATAATTGAAACCACACAGACTGTTAAAAGTTCGAGTAAATCTGAAGAATCTGAAATTATTGATAGTTCTTCCGAAAAAGAAGAAAAGAGCGGAGGCTTTTTATCTTCATTGGGAAGCAAGTTTAAAAAGGGTGTAAAGGCTGCTAAAAAGATTGTTGTTGGCGGTTATGAAAAAGCTACTAGTACAATCAATAATATAGCAAATAAAAAGAAAACAGCTTCTTATATCGTTGAATCTATTTTCTTACCAGGACACGAAAGTAAGGAAATGGTTTGTCAGGGTATCGCATATTTGCCTGACAAAATTATGGAAGCTAGCCAACAGGGAAATGGCGCTTATTGCCAGTATGTTCTCCTGTCTTATTACCCTAAAGATAGTGACCAGCCATCTCAAATTGTAGTTGTTGATAGAAAAACAGAAAAAGCAGTTAAACGTTTTGCTTTATATAAGAGCAACGGAAAGGCTTATACCGGTCATGCAGGTGGAATTGCTGTGGCAGGCAAGTATTTGTGGGTTGCTTCTGGTAATACACTCTATGGTTATGATTTACAGGAAATAATTGATTTTATTGGTAATAAAACCGCAGAAGCTACTGATGTTTCTGGTTTACCAAAGAGTTTAGATAAATTGCCTGGTAAGAATATAACTACTGTAAAAACTTATAAAGTAGACAGTAAAGCTAGCTTTGTAAGTTTTGATGGAAAATATATTTGGGTTGGCGATTTTACAAAAGGCAAAAGTTACAAACCTGTAAAACACCACAAGATTATGGGTAGAAATTGTTGGATAGCTGGTTATCTAGTTGATTCAGATGGCTATCCTACATCAAATGTTGAGTATTCTTATAAAGATGGTGATGATACAGAAAGTGTTCATAAACCCGATGCTGTAATTGCAATGCGTGATTCTGTTCAGGGTATGGCTGTATGTGGCGATTATGTGGCTTTAACTGTTTCATATGGGGCAACTAATTCAAAGCTTGCAATCTATAATAATCCATTAAAAACAGATAGTGAAAGGGTAACATATAAGCCAGAAGGTCAGTCTAAGAGCTTTACTGTTGATGCTTGGGAATTAGCAGATAAAAAGAACTGGTTAGAAACAGTTAAGATAGCTGCTGGCGCTGAAGACCTTGAATATGACGGAAAGAATCTTTATGTAACCTTTGAATGTTCTTCTAAAAACTATAAACAGAAGTGGAAAAATATTAATCCTACTATAAAAATGACAGATGATTTTTATTTAATTAATCCGCAAAGTATAGTTTCTGATAAGTAATTATTGTAGAAAAAATGAGCAGTCTTAATGACTGCTCATTTCATTTTTAGAAATATAAATGTTTGTGATTATTGTACATAATTATAAAAACTAAAATTAATAATTATGGTATAATAAGTATTAAGGAGAAAAAAGATGAAGAAATGTTATTCTAAGGCATTATTGGCGGCAGCCGTATTTATGCTTCTTAATACTTCTTGCACTAATTGTTTTGCTTCACCTTTTGATGAAGATGGTTTAATAACCAAAATAAAAAATGGTGCTAAGGAAAAGCTTAGTGATGCAAAAGATTTTGTTGTAGATAAAGCTGGAGATGTAAAAGATTTCGTAGTCGATAAAGCTAAAGATGCGAAAGACTTTGTTGTAGATAAGGCTAAAGACACAAAAGATTTTGTTAAAGAAAAAGCAAGTGATGTAAAAGAAGGTATTAAAGATTGCTATAGTAAAGCTACATCTAAGATTAATACCTTGTTTAATAAAGGTAAACTGCCTTCTTATGTAAAAGAAGCTATTTTTATACCTGGTCATGAAAGTAAAGAAATGGTTTGTCAGGGTATTGCTTATTTGCCTGACAAAGTCATGGAACCAAGTGAACAACCAGATGGTTCATACTACAGATATGTTCTTTTATCTTATTATCCGAAAGAAAGCGAACAACCTTCTCAGCTAGTTGTTATAGACAGACAAACAGGAAAACCTGTTAAGCGTTTCCCTCTCTATAAGAAAAGTGGAAAGCCCTATACCGGTCATGCTGGTGGCGTAGCTGTTGTAGGTAGATATGTCTGGGTTGTTTCTGGTAGATGTCTATATGGTTTCAGTACTCAAGAAATAATCAACTTTATTTCTGATAAAAATACTAAGGCTAAGGCAGAAGAAGGTTTACCGGATAGTTTCGACGCTTTGCCAGCTTATAGACTTACTGCCATGGCTGATTACGACGTAGACAGTAAAGCAAGCTTTATAAGCTTTGATGGAAAATACATTTGGGTTGGCGATTTCGCAAAAGGAATCGGCAAAGAATATAGCCCAATAAAGCATCATAAGATTATGGGCAAAAATGCATGGGTTGCTGGTTATTTGGTTGATTCTGAAGGTTATCCTACATCAACAGAAGAATACTCTTATAAAGATGGCGATGATACAGAATATGCCCATAAACCAGATGTTGTTGTAGCAATACGTGATTTTGTTCAGGGATTAGCTTTCTGTGATAAATATGTTGCTTTATCAATATCTATGGGACCAATTAATTCTAGATTAGCAATGTATAAAAATCCATTGGATACAAAGAGTAAAAAGATCACTTATTCTCCTGAAGGATGCGATAAAAGCTTTACTGTTGATGCCTGGGGTCTCGGAAGTGGTCTGTTGAAATCTTCGGTTAAAACTGTTAAATATTCTTGTGGTTCTGAAGATATGGAATATGATGGCAAATATCTTTATGTTGCTTTTGAATGCTCATCAAAGAATTATTGCCAATCTTGGAAAAATATAAATCCGACTGTTAAAATGACAGAAGATTTTTATATTATTGATCCTGAAATAGTCGTTAAAAAAGGTAAATAAGGCTATTTAAAAAGAGACAAAAACAATAAACCCCAGGGTTTCATATGAAACCCTGGGGTTTATAATTTTTAGATTTAATTGCGTTTACTTCTTGGTAAGTCCGCCATTTCTGCCGTATTTAGCATGTGCATTAGTGAATTCATCAGATGCCATAGCACCAGTAATTGATATTTCACCTGCAAGAACTGTTGCTGCAAGAATTTCAGCCAGTTTCTTTGCTTTGCCAGGACCAGAACACTGCATTAATTCCAAGCACTTCTTCTGGGTTGGGAGTCTTGTTCCACCACCAACTGTACCTACCATTACGTCAGGCAGAGTTACGCTAACTTGTAAAGCAACATCGATAAGCTTCATGTAGGTTACACCACAAGCAGATTCAGCGACACAGGCTGGGTCTTGACCAGCTGCTATGTATACTGCAGCAAGCATATTTGCATAATGTGCTTGAACACCATAAGAATGAGCCTGTAGAGAAGTAATCATTGTCAATTCACCAAGTCTGATAATTCTTTCTGGTGTTGTATGTAAGAACTGTTTAACTATATCTGCTGGTATTCTTACAACTGCGACTACTTTCTTCCCGCGGTTTCTTGTGAAGTTGACCGCGTTGACTTTCTTATCGCCTGAAAGATTTGATTCTAGGAACCAATCATAAATAGAACCGTCATAGGTGTTGAGAATGTATTCTATAGCTGCTCTTGTTGCAATAGTGGTCATATTCTGACCAGAAGCATCACCAGTTGAATAAACCATTCTTAGAACGAGCTGAGTTCCTATTGGATACTGTTCTATAGTGAGCATTTTGCCAAACTTTGTAGTACTGTCAGCAACTTTTTTAATACCAGCAAAGTTATTGGATATCCAAGCTGAGAATTTTTCTAAGTCGGAAAGAGTTGCAAATTCAAATACTGGTGTTCTGATAAGGCTATCTTCTAGTATACGAACTTCTGCACCACCAGACATGGTTATTATCTGGCAACCACGAGCTACTGAAGAAACCAGAGCACCTTCAGTGGTAGCTAATGGAATATAGAAATCGCCGTCAGCATGTTCGCCTTTTACTTTTAAAGGACCGCAAATACCTATTGGTAAAGTTACAAATCCGGCAAAACCTTCGATGTTACCGCAATAAGCTTCTGGATCATCTGGTTTTGGTAAAGCAAAATTCTGATTACCAGTGTAGTTTCTAATGAATTTCTGTCTAGCTTCAATAGCTTCTAATGAGTAGTCTAATAGCGGAGGCATATCTTCGCTTGTAGCTGTTTCAGAACGATTTACTTCTGACATCTTGCTTGTATCTACTTTAGTTGCTAAGAAAGAGAACAAATCATCAAAAGTTTCTACAGAGCTACCAATCAATTCTTTAAAAGAAATGCCGAAACGTTTTTCTAGCTTAAGAAGCATTGCTATAACGCCAAGAGAATCAAGCTGTATAAAAGAATCTAGTCTTGTTGTCAGCTTAATCTTGTGATAGTCAGCTTTTAAGAAATTTGCTATTTCCTGTCGGAATGCTTCGAAAAGCTGTTCATTTCTTGGGGCGGAGCTTATTTCTTCGTGCTTTGGTCCGATTTCCGGCTGTTTACGTTCTTTGTTGCTTAAAGCTTCTGCTAATTCAAAACGTTTAACTTTAGTGCTGGCAGAACGTGGTAACGGTGAGCCAAGCATGAATATCTTTCTGATTTTTTCTGTTTCTGGCCAATCTTCTGTCTTTGAGCGAAGATCTGCTTCAACAAAGTTAAGTATATCTTCTGAGGCTTTACCTTCAAATACGCCTTTTCTTGGAACGAAAGCAAAGGCTGGAACTTCAAGATCATCTAGAACAATACCAAAAATAGAATATTCTTCAGCATATTTTAAAGTACCCAATCTAACTTCAAGTTCATCAGGATAAACATTTACACCTGAACCAGAAATAATTACTTCTTTTGCTCTTCCGCGTATGTATAGGTTGCCTTTTTCATCTATTGAAGCCAAGTCGCCAGTTTTGAAAAATCCATTTTCGAATAGAGTCTGGTCAAGTTCTGGCTGGTTATAGATGCCAGATAACAATGTTGGTGAAGATACAAGGAGTTCGCCAACGCCGTCAGTAGGATTGTTAAGTTTTACTTTAACAACATCTAAGGGTTTACCTATAGAATCCGGAGGACAATCGCCACTGTTGAAAATAATGCCAGCAGCTGTTTCTGTCATACCAAAACCTTGAGAAATCTTAACGCCTTTGCTAGCTAAGAACATTATTGTTTTTGGACTGGGAGCTGCGCCACCAACAACGATATCTATTGGGGGAAGCTTGAAGTCTGGGTTCTGCATGAATGACAAAGCGAGAAGATCACAGAGTCTTGGAACTGCTAATAAGAATCTGGACTGGTATTTTAATATAAGACCAAACATTTCTGCTGGGTTAAGAGTGTTGCATAATATGTTGGTGCAGTGCCAATACAAAGGTGCAATACCTGAGTCTACCAATGCAAATACATGGCTGAAGGGTAAAATTGTAACAATCTTGTCTTTGGGATTACAGTGAACAAGATCTTTTGCAATTCTTGCAGACTCAATAATTGCTCTGTGACTGAGCATTATTCCTTTGGGTCTGCCAGTTGTGCCTGATGTATACATTAATGTAGCTATATCATGAGGCTTTATTTCTCTATCAGCAGGTGCATGAGCAGTGCTGTTCCCTTTTACCAATATTTCATATTCGTCTTCAAAGATAAATTTGGCTTTATATTCGTTAGGAATATATTGGCTAAATCTTTGAGAATATTTGCGCATCATGATTATGACGGCAGGATTACTGTCTGCTAGAACAGATTGGAATCTATCTAAGGCGGTATTTCCATCTAATGGAACTGCTATTTTGCCAGAGCTTGCAATTCCTATAAAAATTGGTAGCCAATAAAGGTGATTTTCTGTTACCATCAGGACTCTTTCGCCTCTATTGATGGCAACTTTATTAAGTAAATCTGCTATTTCTTGTGTCTTTTCTTCAAACTGCTGATAAGTTAGTTTAGAAATCTTACCTGCTTGTTCAAATATAATAGCATCAAGGTCAGCAATTTCGCTGATATTCTGTATTTTCAGAGTATCTCCAAACATGGGAAATTTTGCACTCCTATGCTAATTGATTTTTGCATAAGATTATATCAGAATTTTGGTTGTTTTGCTGAACTTTTTTAGAGAATGTGCATAGTTTCACAAAGTTTAGTTAAGAAAATTGTTAAGATAAATTATAGATTTTTTTCAACTATTAATTCATTCTCTTCAGCTTTAATACCTGTTACAGTCATCAGTTTATTTTTCAACGAAGTGTCATCTGATTTTAATTTACAGGGCACATATTCTTTTGAATAGCCTTTAAGCCAACCATCTTCCAAGGTTTCCCAAAGAACTTCAACTTTGTGACCTTCAAAATGCTTAGCAAAATTGTTGGCATATTTTTTCCAAACTTTTTCAACTCTATCTGAACGGGCTATTTTTATTTCATTGCTTATTTGGTTTGGCATAACAGCGGCTGGTGTGCCATCTCGCTTTGAATACCTGAAGATATGAAATCTTGAAAATTGTATTTCATCTAAAAAATTCAAAGTTTCCTGGAAGTCTTCTTCTGTTTCACCAGGGAAACCAACAATCAAGTCGGTAGTAATAGCGGCTTCTGGCATTGATTCTCTGATATGTTCAACAACAGCTTTGAAATCTTTTGCTAAATAAGGGCGATGCATAGCTTTTAAAATCTTGTCGCATCCTGATTGTAATGGCAAATGGAAATGATGACAGGCTTTGGGGGAATTGGCAACCCAGTCAATCAGCTCATCTTTGACTTCAACTGATTCTATCGAGCTTAAACGTATTCTTTCCAGTCCATCAAGCTTTTCTAGCTCTTTCAACAAAGGAACCAAAGAAGGTTTATAGTGACCAACATGAATGCCGGTCAGCACTATTTCTTTGTGACCTTCATCTATTAGTTCTTTTGCTTCTTTTATTGCATCATCTATAGGTCTTGACCATTCCGGACCACGCAGATGGGCGACAATACAATATGAGCAAAACTGGCTGCATCCATCTTGAACTTTAAGATAGGCTCTGGTCATGCCTGTATGCTGTATTTTTGTTGCTGACTCTGTGTTATCACATTTTATATCTAGCGAAAGAGCTGACATCATTTCGTTTATTGAGTCTATATCGCTATATGGAAGAAGCCAATCAACTTCTGGAACAGTTTCGTTATGCTTTTTTACCAGTCTTGCTTCACAACCGGCTAAAACTATTTTTGAATCGTTTTTTTTGCGTTTGACAGCTCTTATAAGCTGTCTTGCTTTTTGAGAGGCTCTGCCTGTTACAGAACAGCCGTTAAGTATAAAAACATCAGGACATTCTTCCTGTTCTTCCAAACCATATTCTTTAAGCTTTTCAGCTATTCTTTCACCGTCATATTGGCTTACTTTACAGCCTAACGAACGTATATAAAATGTTGTCATTTTGTTTCCTAAGACCAGAGATAATAATTTATCTAATATAATTGCCTATTATTTTATAATCTCTATATTCTTTCTTTTAGTATAGTTAATACCATATAACCCATTAAAAACTGTAATTTTAATTTGGTTATCCTTTTTTACTTTAGATAATAAATCTTTATTCACATAGACTTCTTGGGTGACATTGATTGTAGGATTTATGGTTAATACACCATAAATAATAAAAAAACATTATTCTTATCTTTCAAGTCATTTATAATATATTATATTATTCAGCATTTTATTAATCAATATAATAATCGGAGCATAAATATGGAAGAAAAACTGGTAGAAAAGATAAATGGCATTTGTGAAGAATATTATGAAAAAACAGTGGATTTGCTTTCAAGGGTAATTGCCTGTAAATCATATTCAGGTCATGAAGGTGACTGTGCAGATTTGTTAAAAGACTTTTTTAAAGAAAATGAGATTCCTGTTTTTGTTGATTCAAGAGGTAGTTTGTTAGCTGTATCAACACCATTTAGCGAATATACTAATAATGAAGATAACGCAAAGCAATGGGTGACAAAGGCTATTGAAGATGCTTCTAATAATAATGCCAAGATTTTGATTTATAATGCTCATATGGATGTGGTTTCTGCAGATAACTCTGAAGAATGGACTGATGACCCATTTAAGGCTGTTAGAAGAGAAGGGAAAATATTTGGGCGAGGAACCTGCGATATGAAGGGTGCTTTGGCGGCAATGGCCTATTCTTTGGTTCTAACAAAAGCTTTAGACAAAGTATTCAAAAGAAAAGTAGTGTTGCTTGGTTGCTTTGTTACAGAAGAAGAAGTCAGCGAAGGAATGGCTTTTAAAGATATTTTTGAAGAATTTGGTTTAAAGGCTGATATGGTTTTGCTTGGTGAACCTTCTAAAATGCAGATTTCCAGAGGACAACGAGGAAAATTGGAAATGTGTGTTGAAACAACGGGGGTATGTTCTCATACCTCTGTTCCAGAAACGGCTGTTAGTGCCGTTTATAAACTAGCTGACGTATTAAAGTCCGTTGAAAAATATGAATTGGACGAAAGAGCAAAGTATGGTTTAGATGCAGAAAACACACTAAATAGAACTACTTTGGCGGTTGCATCCATAGAAAGTTGGCCTAAGAATCGAAGTTTCGTTCCAGACAGAGCTGCTGCTTATGTTACAGGCAGATTAGCGCTAGGTCAAAGCATGAAAAGTATTTGTGATACTTTAGAAAAACACTATAATTGGCCAGAAGGAACGAAATGCTCTCAGTTCGTATATCGTGGGGAATCATATAAGGGAAAGAAAAGCGAATGGGTTTCTGAGCACCAGGGCTGGGAAACCAAAAAGGATTCTGCCTTTTTTAAGTTGGTTTCCGAGGCTTTTAAGGCTATAACAGGGAAAGAGCCAATTAATAAAATATGGCCGTTTTCCACAGATGGTGTGTATAGCGCAAGCAGAGCTGGTATCCCAACATTAGGTCTGGGACCTGGTTATGAAGAAATGGCTCACAAAATTGACGAATGGGTAAAAGAAGAAGATTTTAAACTTGCTTTGAAGCTCTATACGCTGATTCCTTTCTATAGCGAAGAATAAAAATACTATATTCTTCTCATGATGAAATACCAGGCTAAGCCTATCCATTCATGCATGGCGGCTCTAAACATAGAGAGGTTTTCATTTGCGTATACAGTTGTTTCTTTATTGTGGCAGGGTGCAGGCAGCACTTTGAAACCTAATTTGCTGAATGTTAAGCAAGAGCGATAAATATGAGCGTTGCTTGTTGTCAGTAAGATTGTGTTAATTCCTTTTGCTTCTAACTGTATTTTGGCATAAGCGGCTTCTGTTGCTGTTGTTTTTATGTCTTCGCTTTTGAAAATAGTTAATTTATCTTTGGGAATTTCTAGCATCTGGGTTAGAGAAGCTACTGCGTCATATTCTTTAAAACCGTTAGTTTCGCTAAAACCCGTGCTAATATATAAATGTTTGGCTTGGCCTTCTTTTAATAGTTTTGCACCATGTATTACTCTTTGATAGCAAGAGAAAGAGGGTTCTCCAGCAGGACTGACTCCGGAAGCTAGTACTAAAACAGCATCAGCAGATTCAGTAGAGTGGGGGAGTATTAGAGGAACAGTCATATAACCGCCTATTGGAAAGGCTATAAGTAATATTATAATGGCTAAGGTTATTGTGCTTCCTGTCTTAAAAGCATTTCTATATTTCCTTAAAATTTTGGGTAATTGTTTTTTGGGAGCTAAACAATAATAAATACAGAATAATAAGTAAATTGTTGCATAAAAATAAGAGTAGACTCTGTGAAGTTGGTGAAAAACGATAAAGCCAAGGAATGGCAGAAATAAAGCTATAAGTTTTCCTAACATTTAATGATTACCTAAGATTTTTCTTTTTTCTAAGTTTTGAGATATTATCATACTTTATAAATTTCCAACACCATTTTACAAGTTCTTCGCGTAATATTAAGTGTTTCTCAATTGAACCGTTGAAGTCTTTATCATCTAGTATTTGTTTTAATAGGTTTTGAGCTTCTAAATATAGAGCTTGTCCTTCTTTTATTATTTCTTTCAGTTGAGGGTTACTAACTCTAGGCTGTAAATCTGAAGCCATTATAAAGTCAGATAATATAGCAATTGCTAAGTATTTATCGTTAACTTTTATATCTATGTTGATACTATCTATAGATAGAGGGGGCTCTAGATTGTTATTTATTCTGTTCAGCAATTCAAAACCTATTATGGCCAGCGTAAAAATATGAGCTTGAAGCAGGCGTTCAGGTTCTTTTATAAAAAGGTCTTTATCCATGGAAAATAGACGGTAGTATAAATTCTGACCGTCAACATTCAGAATGTTAACCGGAATAACATCTTCTAAATCTTTGGAATTATTGGTCTTTATTCTTTTTAAGTTTGATATCAGATCATCTATTGCTTCAACTATATATGTATTTTGGAAAGGGTTTTCGATTTTTGCAGTTGCTTGCTTTTTTATAGTTGAATCCATTAGTGCAGTTTTGCCTAAGAGAGTGGGGGTAGCTTTTGAATCTTTATCTATGTGTATTTTTATAGCTTTCTTTTTTGGTAGCCTTGTTTCTGGAATTCTATCTAATTCATGTTTATGGTTTAATGCTTCAACATATTTCATCTGCCATTTGTTAAAGATAGAGATTAAAAACAGTAGGGTTGCATATATGCAGAGGATGGTAAAACTGCTGATATTGCCAACATAAAAATATAAGCCAGGAATACCTTTAACATATTCCAAGAATTGTATTAACGAGTCTAATAAAATTGAATAACCTGAATTTAAGAGCAAAGTAGATATAGAGAAAATAGAAAGGAAGGCTATTATAAAACCTAAGGGCAAGATAAAAGTAAAGGTCCAGAGAATAAGAGGATTTACAAATAAGCTGGAAAGAGAAACTGTTCCGAAAATATAAGCCGACATAGGCATAATTCCTAGATTTGCTGCAAAAGTAACAGCTAAGTACCGGCTAATAGATTCAGGCAAATATATTTTTGAAAGTAAGAATTTAATAGGTGAACTAAGGAATATTATTGATAAAACTGCAGTAAAGGAAAGAATAAAAGAGGCATTGTGCAAGAGAGATGGGTCATGTAGCAGCATAAAAAAAGCAGCTATAGAAACAGGCTTCATAGGAGATGATGATGATTCCAGAAGAAAAGTTATTGAAACAGAAAGATACATTATTAATGCACGCCATACAGAAGGACTTCCAACAGTAATCATTGCATAAAAAGTTAGTATTAGCGAGGTTAAGACAAATCTTGATATAGGCGGAATCTTAAACCAATGTAAAATAGCTGTTGTAAAAAGAATGATAATCATTATGTGTTGACCAGATATCGCTAAAACATGGCTAATACCTGTTTCAATAAAAATACTTTTGTCTGAAATCTGGCTTGTATCACCTAATAAAAAGCCTGTTACTATTGCAGAATGTTCTTTTTTCAGCTCAGATGTAAGACTATCTTTTATTTTTGTTTGTAATTCTTTGAAGGTAGTTTTTATAGATGGAAGTTTGGGTTGAGTAACACTAAAACTGGCAACTTCAAAAACAGGTAGAGTATCAAAAGATATTATTCTCATTTTTCCTGTTAATGAATAGTATTGTTCAGGATAAAGTCTTTGTCTGTTTATTGTCGTCTTACAGTTAATTTTAAAAGGTATATCTATGGTTTGGTTATCTATGGAATAGGTTACTTCTTTAAATGAATATAATATTTTATTGTTTTTCTGAATTGTTGACTCACCGGTATACCTGCCGTAAATAGTTCCAGAAGTGTTATCTAAGGTCAATAAATCAGAATAACCTGAAACAGGTTTGAATCTTGCTGTTCCATAAAACATTGAAGCAAATAAAGCTGCTACTAGCAGACTAATAGTTTGAGCTTTTGCAGTTTTCAGGAAAAATGAAGCAGATAAAGCTGCGACTGAAATACTAATCCAAACTATAAATAAATCACTGGAAAATTGTTCTGAAATTATTATTCCAACTATAAACAGAGCAACAAAAACTGGTAGTAATTCAAAATGAGATTTTACTATTTTAGGCTCTTTTTTTCCCTTTTTTTTCATAAATCAGCGTTATCCTTGGGTGGAAAAAGTCTTACACCAGATTGTTTAAGGGCTTCAATTTGAAGAGTTGAGATTCCAGTAATTCTATCACGAAAATTTCGCCAATCATCAAATTGGCTTATTTGTCTTTCTTCTATTATTCTAGTTGCTGTTTTAGGTCCTATTCCAGGACAAGTAATCAATACTTCATATGGTGATGTATTTAAAAAGACTCTTTCGGGCGAGAATTTCTTTACTTGCTCTACTTTCTTAAGCTCATCACTTGAAGTTGGTACATCAATAGTGATTTCTATCTGGCTATTTCCATCTAATACTGCTTTTTTGGGTGGCAAATTATTTGGTGCAGAAATCATATAGATAACACCAATTATAAGCACTAAACTAGTGAGGATTTTAATTTTTATCTGTTCTTCTCTTGTTAGGAAAAACAAATTTTAATGCCTCCATCCTCTTTTTTTAATATAGTTTTTTTATTGATAGTTGCTTTCTTTATCCATTTTATTTTGGAAAGCTCAGAAAGTGGATTGCTTTCAAATATAGTTCTTTGAAAAACATGCCAGTGCCAACCACCTTTTTCAAGAGCTATTTTAACACAGGTATATTCTTTAAAGCTCGTGATAATTTCATTTATTGATTTTTTTTCTATATTATTGGAAAAATAAGCTGAAAGAATTGGCATAAAAGGGGTAATACAGCCTAAAACCAAAATTTTTTCGCTTTCAGAAATATCAATGTTAGGTGGAGAGATTTTGAATGCTTTCATTACTAGTGCAAGAGCTAGTCGTTCTGATTTTCTGGCAATAATATGGTCTTGCATTTGAATAAGAGCTTCTAACCAAGGTATAGGAGTAAAAGAAGTTTTACCTTTTTTACTATATGTATCATAAAACTTGGCTATCCACTTAAAGGCAGGTTCAAGAAATGATTCTGAATCGTTTTTGAAATTGGAATTGATTGTGGCTAATCGACAAGCATCTATTCCATATTCGTAAATAATATCCTGGTCGAAAGGTAGTTCAACAGAAAAAGGATCACACCAGCCCTTAGATGAAATGCCAAGAAGTTGTTCAAGCCTTTCTACTATATCTTTGCGTAAATTAGTTTCTGAAAATAAAACAGGCCATTTTCTGACCTGTTTTTCAAATGATTGCGGATTATAACGAAAAGTCAATTTCTGAGTAAACTCCAAAGAATTTTGGTTTTTTCATCTTCACCTTTGGCTTGGGTTATATCAAACAATTGCTGACGAGCTTCAGCTATGAGGACTGGCTCTTCAAAAGATTTTCCGCAGGCGATTAAGAAACGAATTTCAAAAATGGTATAATCATAATCGTTGGCACTAACAGCTTGTGTTCCAACTTTTAATGAATTTTTAACCAATTCTTGATATTCTGAGTCTTCTAGATTTTCTTTTTTAATATATTCTCTGTAGGTTTTACAGAATTTGTCGGCTGCTTCAGCTCTAGAAATATAATTAGCCAATTCTAATCTTGTTTCGCCGTCATCTACGTATTCTATTTCCATTTTTGCTTTCTGAATCCAGCTTTCAGCTGATTCAAGATTAAAAAGGTTGTCGTAGGCTTCAGATTGACAAATAAGAACTATAGCTTCGTTTACTTCTTCCTTGGTTAAATATGTTCCTGTTGCTATTTTTCGATAAAAATTCAGACTTTCATTAAAGGTTGAACGAGTTTTTATCAACTCTAAATATGCAAATTCAGGTTGTTTTTGGCTAAATAATGTAAATGCCTTATTCCAATATTCTGTTTGATTTTCTTGTAATTCTTTACCAGTAACATAAGTATAGCCTAATGAACCACCAGCAATTACAAGTATTAGAATAACTGCTATTACAATACCAGTTGCTCCGCCAAAACGGTTATTTAATGCTTTATTCTTCATCGTTTTCTTCTTCTCCGTCGAAATCATCACCCTCGGTTTCATTACTTGCATCTGTTTGCATATTTGATGATTCTTCATGACGCATTTCACGAGCTTGATTAACGAACCAAAGAATAACACCTTGAGCACCATTAGCACCATAAATTATCTGTTCAAGGAATTTATTACTTTCTGGAATATTACCAAGAATTCTATTGGCACCAGCGAGAATGTACATTATTTCGAATACACGTGACTGAGGAATGTTTTCTTTGGGTATTCTAGTGCCATCCGGCATGAATGCATCGTCTACGCCAGTAGCTAAGTTGGTGATATTCAAAAAGGAAATAGCTTCTTTTAAATAGGCAATTTCAAAAGCTTTGTATCTTTGTTTTAAAGCAGGATCTTCTGTTTCGTCATAGGCATCTCTGGCTGTCCAAGCTGCTTGTAGATAAGTATAACCAAGGATTCTATGATTGGCTCTTCTTGCTTTATAACAAATTGCAGCAAGTTCCCATGAACGTATTGCGGTTTCAAGGTCGCCTTCTTTTTGTAATTCGTTAACGGGTTTGTTTTTCTTTTTAAGATCTGTTGCAACTCTGTCTAGAAGAGGTTTTATCTGTCTCAAAATAGAAATGTTTACCGGAGTAAGCTCTTTCAGTTTTTCTGATTCAACGTCTTTCCAGATTTGTTGCCCATTAGATGCTGCTCTAACACGATTTGCAGCTTCCCACTGTGAACGGTGACTTTCTAGAAGAGCATGTTTTCTTGCTTCTTCAGCAGTCATAGATGGACAAAAATATTTGTCTTCTGCAGCGTAATAGCAGTTCGGACAAACACAAACATTGTAATAACGAGGTGTAATAGAACCTAAGTAAGTTGGACGATAATCTATATCACGTTTATTCAGACTGAATTGTTTCTTTCTGAGGTTATAACGTGTAAATGATGTTCCACAAATAGGGCATGCTATATTTTTAGGGATAAAAAGTTTTTCATTTAAAGCCATAAATACACCATTCTGTTATTAGTTTAATATACTCTATAACAAAATACAGCAATTTTGTTTATTCTGCAACTTTATTAAAAATCTTAAAATTATTTAAGAGTATCTATATTGACATCAACCATATTGCAAAGTTCAAATTCATTAATAATAGGCTTCCCAAGTTGAATCGCCTTAGTTTTTTTATTTGAAACAAAGTCTTCATTTTCTAATGAGCCTATTACAAGATAATCTGTTTTGACTGAAACAGAGCTTTTGGTTTGTCCGCCAGATTGTTTTATCAAATCTTCAAGTTTCCTTCTGGGAACAATAGCTTCTCCTGTTACTACAAAAGATTTGCCTTCAAGCTTGTTGCTTGCTTTTTGAGCAGCAAGTTCAACTGGGCTTGGACCCTGCCACCATGCTTTAATAGCATTAATAAAAGGCTGATTATTTGGATTGTTTATAAATTCTATAATATTATTGGCTATTTTTTCCTGAACACCCTCAATATTTTTTAGCTTTTCTGAAGATACCTCGAGAAACTCTTCTAATGATTGGTGGACAGCCTTAGAAATATTTTCACTGACTACTGGTCCCACATTGCTGATGCCAAAAGCAGAAATGAGTCTAAATAAAGGTTTTTCAGAAGCTTTCTTTATGTTAGCGACAATCTTTGAAGCTGATTTTATTCCCATTCTGTCTATAGATGCTAATTCTGCTTCGGTAAGCTTTAGAATATCTTCAGGATGGTTAATGATTTTGTTTTCTAGTAAGCGGTCAATGAGCTGAGGACCTATATTTTCTATTTCAAGTTGAGTTATGAAATGAGTTGTTCTTCTCGCTTTAACTCCAAAACAATTTTCGTTATCGCATCTGACTATGGTTGAACCGTCTTCGTCGTCTTTGGTCGTTGTGGTTTTGCCACCGCAAACAGGGCAAAATTCAGGTATTTTTATTTCTTTTTCGTTGCCGGTTCTATCTTCTTTAACAGAACTGACTACATAAGGAATAATATAAGCGGCTTTTTCTACTAGAAGATAGTCGCCAAGCCTAATGTCTTTTTCTCTGATTTGGTCTATGTTATGTAAACTAGCTCTGGAAACAGTTGTTCCGCATAACTGCACAGGTTCTATCCAGGCAACTGGAGTTATTCTTGAACGACCAACTCTCCATTCAACATTTATCAGTTTTGATTTTGCTCTTGGCTGAGGAAATTTGTATGCTATAACCCATCGCGGAGCCTTAGCTGTTGAGCCTAATTCCTCTTGTTTATCCAAGTCGTCTATTTTTAAGACAACTCCGTCGATATCAAATTGAAAGTTGTTCCTTTCCACATCTATTCTGTCGATAAAAGCCTTCACTTCTTCAACAGAGTTACAGACTTGTATTTCTTGATTAAGCTTAAAACCTTGCTGTTTTAAAAACTCTAAAGCTTCAGAATGCTTTTTAAAACCGAGTTCTTTGGCTTGAGCTATTCCATAAACCATAACTCCAAGCTTTCTTTCAGCGGCAACTACAGGGTTAAGTGATTTAATAGTGCCTGAAGTAAGATTTCTGCAGTTCTTAAATGGTTCTAAACCTTCGTCTAATCTTTTTTGATTAAGCTCTTCTAAGACAATACGAGGAGTATATATTTCTCCTCTAACGTCTATGTCTAAATTGCTGGAAATCTTTAACGGAAGAGATTTAATTGTTTTGGCATTGCTTGTTATTATGTCGCCCTTTTGCCCGTCACCTCTTGTAGCACCGCTTACTAAAAGTCCATTATTGTAGTTGAAAGACCCGGAAACTCCATCTATTTTTAATTCTGCTACAACAGGAAAAGGCGATCTGTTCAACTGCTTTTCGCATCTAACCACCCAATCCATTATATCTGGCAGGGAATAGGAGTTTTCTATGCTTAACATTGGAACACGATGAACTATAGTTTCAAAAGAAGTAACTGAACCTCCTACTCTTTGGGTTGGTGAATCTGCTGTTATTAGTTCTGGATGCTCTTTTTCTAAGGCTTCCAACTCTTTTAACAACATGTCAAATTCAGTATCAGATATTTCTGGGTCTGATTTGACATAATAAAGATATTCGTGTCTACGTATTTGTTTTCGTAAATTTTCTATTTTTTCAGTTATTTCATCCATAGTTTAATCTGCCATCTGAGTATTTATAAATTGAACTCCTGACTTTGTTCCTATCCATAAAAGAGTAATGTTATCGCCTTCGCCTTGAATTGCTAGTTTTCTAATGCTTTCAGGCTTTTTCCCAGATATATCTGAAATTGTCTGAATATTGTTATTGCGAATTCTTGCAAGTCCGTTATTGGTTCCAAGCCAAATTGCATTTTTATGGAAAATCATGGAATTAATGTTATTTGATGGTAAACCATGAAGCTCAGAATAGCTTATAAGTTCTGTTGAAAAACGGCTGTCAAAATATTTCAATTCTGTATTAATCATCATTAAGCCAGTTGGAGTGCCTATCCAAATGTTTTTCCCATCAAATGCCATATCGTTGATTGGTCTTGAAATAGATAATTTGGTATGGTCAAGATTTTTCCAGGCGTTGGGGCTACCTACTGGGAATCCGATATTTAATACGCTTAGACCGTTGTCATGAATTACTGCAAGGAAATTTAAGTATCTTGCAATTTTGGTGCACCATGAGCTTCTTAAGCCGTTGTTAGTAGTCTTATTATCTATAAGAATTCTATTGTCTTTGTTAGAACTATAATCAGGAGATTCATCATCCGAATCTATTGATTTATAGAAAACCACACCTTTTTGAGTAGAAATCCAAAGGTTATTTCTATCTGACTTTATATCCCAGACGATGTTTGAAGGCAGAGAAAACTTACTTGTTTGATCAACAAACTTTCCAGAATCATTATATTTACAAATTCCAAATAGGCTTCCTATCCATAGATTTTTGCCGTCTGTTTCTATGCATGAAGCTTGGGGAAAGGGATATTTGCCATTCTTTATCGTGAATTCTGTTATTTCATCGTTTTCTAGTTTGTATACCCCATTTTCTGTAGCTATCCAGACTCTTTTATACTGATCTATTTTTATATCATTTACAGGAGGGGTTGGTATAAGCTGACTGAAAGCAATAGGAATATTTTTTTGTCCACGAGCATCTGATGATATTTGTTTTATATTTTCTATATCATTTTTGTTACTGCTGGTCTCAATATTATTTGTAAATGATTTGTACTGAGTGACAGGAAGATTTACATTCTTTTTATTGTTTGTGGATTTTACTATAAATACAAGTATTGCAATAACCAATATGGTTACAAATATTTTTGTTGTAGGCTTGTTAATATTATTGCTTTTTTTGCTATTGCCTTTTGGAGTATTTGTCAAAATAGTTCCTCCATCGAAATAGGTATTGTTTGCCTTTCTTTAATAATAGCTATTTCTGCTGGTCTGACCTGATTTCCGTCTTCATCGAAGCCTCCAGAACCAATAATGCTGTCCCAGACCTTAAGAGATGCTAAAGACTCTCTTAGGCTAAGATTCTTTTCAGACATAGTTTTTAAAGCTAAAGTTACTATCATAAGGGCTTCGTAACCTGTTTCCGCGTCTGAATCAGCTTTTAATCCGTATTTTTCCTGATATGCATTTAAGAAAGTATCTAATTTCTGACCACCAGCTCTTGGGTTATATGGAAGAGTAGTGATTATTGATTCCGAATAGATTCCTGCTAGACGAAGGAATTCACTGGAAGCACACTGATTAGCTCCAAGTATAGGTTTGTTAAACTTCATTTCTCTTGCCTGTCTGACTATTAAAGCAGAGTCGGCTGCTGGAGCAAGTATTACTAGAGAATCTGGATTGGTTTTAAATAATGCTTCTAGTTGTTCCCTGAAATTAATTGTTCCTTTTGGGAAGGATAAGGCATTAGTGACTTGCTGAGAATGCTTTGAACATATTTCAATGTATCTTTGAGCACTTTCAGCACCGTAAAGATTGGTATCGTAAATTATTGCAGGACGTTTTGCCTGATACCTGTTGGAGGAAAGTGAGGATAGAGCTTCAAATTGCTGCTGGTCATCAGTAATACTTCTAAAAGTATAAGAAGCAGATTTTGCTATTTCAAAATGAGTGCAAATAGCTGTTAGAAAAGGTATAAGAGCTTTTTCTGAAAGATACTGAATTGTCCTTGTTTCTTCAGATGAAAAGCCACCAATTATCATTGAGACTTTTTCTTTATATATAAGATCTCTTGTTGCTTCTGCAGGATCTATTAAGTTGCTGTCTTTAACTATTATTCTGAGTCGGCTATTGTTTATGCCGCCACTTTCATTAATGTTTTTAACAGCTAGTTTGATGCCGTTTAAGTGGCTTTGAGTTCTATATGCAAAATTCCCTGTTAATGGTAGGATTATTCCTATGTTAATGTCATTACTTTTGAAGTCTATAGAAAAATAAACCAATATTAGTAATACTGGAATAGCTAATAACTGAAAACGATCAAATTTTCCGAAGTATCTTTTTAATCTTTTATATGATTTTGTAATGTTACTCTTCATATACAGCTGTTCTTAATATAATTTAAAATAAGCATAAAAAGCCCAACATATACTGATAAAGTGAAAAAGTAGAGTAGGGCAAAGAATAAAAATGGAAGTTCTCTGATAACCTTATTAAAAAATTCGTTGTCTACGTCTTTTAATATTGGTTCCATATTTGAGAGTTTATCAAATAAAAAGAAAATAATACCGCCAAGTCCAAAGAAACCTATGGCAAAACCAAAACCTGAAGCAAATACAGGCGTGTATTCGTTGTTGGGAGCCGTGGTATATAGCAAATAAGCTATTATTAAGCTAATGCTCAATAAAGAACAAAATACCAGTGACGACCAGAAAAGCCACTTCCAAATAAATACTTTCATTTAATAATGCCTCAAAATGCTGTTAAAAGATTTTATACCATAAATGCAATAATTTTTGTTAAAAATTATTATGTATCTTTTCATTTACTGAAACAGCAATTTAATGATAACCTATATATATAGGTTTTTCAAAAATTTGATTAAGTTTTTGGTTAATTATGGATAGAACTAGTATTAAAAAGGCTTATACACTGCCAGAATTATTGATAACTATTCTACTTATGGCTATTCTTTTCACTTTAGCAATAATTCTAACTTCTGGCTTTGATCACTCTAAAAAACTCAGAGATTACAACGTTGCTGTTGCATTGGCTCAACAAGCATTAGAAATTGCTCGTTCTTCTCCTTATGATCTTCTTGATGATGAAACTGCTGGCTCAAACAGTCTAGAAACAGATTTCAACTCCGTTAACGGTGATAACGACTTAATCGTTCCTGATTATGATTCCGGCTTTGTAAAATATCATAGGAATGTTGAAATCCGTGATATTAAAGCATCAACTGATCAAAATCGCTCTATTGGGTTGAAGACCATTAAGGTAACTGTCGAATGGAAATCTCCTGAGACAGGTAAAAAAGAGGTATTTGTCGTTTCGTCATCTATAGCAGATATAAATTAATAACTGGTTTAACTTATATGAATTTTAAATTTAAAAAAGGTTTTACTCTAGTTGAAATATTAGTAGTTGTTACATTGCTAATATTTATACTTTATTTTGCTTATCAGATTTTCTTCTCACAGACTAGAGCTGTTACTCAAACCATAGATGCTTTACAGACCAATGAAGGTTTAAGAAGAGTTTTGGCTTTTATGGGTGATGATATTCGCGAATCGACAAGAATTGTTAAACCTACTCCTATAAAATTAGAAGATGTTCCATCAGTGGTTACCACTACTGGTAGTATTATGATTTTGCAAAGCTCTGAAATAGATCCCCGCATCAAGTTTGACAGCCCATTAGGTGGTCAGATAAGTCAGATAACTACTATAGAATATGAATTGGAACCAATGAATAAGTCTGCAAATGATGATGATAAAACAGAAGAAAATGTTCCAGTAAGATTCAGATTGATAAGAAATGCTACTATTGAAGAAAAAAGCGGTGAGAAGAATCGTCAGCGACAGATTATTGCTGATAATATAAAGGAACTTATGGTTTATAGAACTGTTAGACAGCCCTTTAAACCTATGAATGTTGGCTCTAAAGACGACATCATTATTCAGCAGGTTCCTCTTAGCGAAGCTGGAACCGGTAATAGTCTGATACATCTTAAAATGGTAATGGAAAGACACAGAAACAAGAATGAGCTAAAGAAAGAACAGATATACACTGTTACGATGAATACAAGTTTTTATAAACGTGGGAAAGAGATTTTCTTACATCCATGAAATACTATAGCAACAACTCAAAACGTGGTTCTGGATATTTAATAGTATTGGCTTTCGCTGCAATTCTATTGATCTTTTTCGCTATGTTTGCTCGTGTAAGAAGTGGTCATCATCAACTTCAATCAAAAGATGTCAGAAGGTTTATTGCTTCAAATCTTGGTGAAGCTGCATTGAACTGTATTGTTGCAGAATTGAATGCGAATAGAGCATTTAATACTCATCTCCATTATTATCCATACTCTGGAAACAAATTGGGTTGGTATAAACCAATTAAAAGACGAGACTCTCTTATTGGAAAGATGGATAATCTGACATTAAATGGAGTGAATAACGGCATATACAGCGGTTATACAGAACATGGTGAATTTAAGGCCAGGTTTGCACAGAATTATGGCTCTAGAGAAAACATCAAGACCAAGGCTCTTAGAGAGTCAGAAATGTATACTAGAGTTGAGATTGTTGTAAAAGTTGGCGGTGGCTGGGGAATCAAAGAACAAACTTATCGAAAAATATCTGCAATTCTAGAAAGAAGATACCCAGCTACAGAATACCTTCTTTTTGATGGTGAAATGCTAGACTTAGGCGGGTTAGGTCCTTTCCCGGGACGCGAAAACCAGCTTAAACGCTCCAGATTATACGGTTATAACTGGATAACTTTCAATACAGCTGGCGGTGCATGTAAAGGCAATGAAATTATAGAAGGAGAAAAAATAGAAACTCCTGGCCTAATAAGGGCTTTAGTAGATACCGATATTGAATTTTCCAATAAAGAAAGACATAAACTTACAAAAGAAAATGATTCAATGTTTGTTTCTAAATTTGAAGATTTTGATGGCTATATTGTAGATGGACCTCATGGAGCTCATCCGATAAAATTTACCAGATTGCCTCGTGAACGTATAAAAAAGTCTGTTGAATCCTATAAAAAGACTTATGGAATCACTATAACAGACAAGACTTTGCCTGCTAGCAGCTATTCTAACCCCTATGACCCAGGCACAAAATACTATGACCTTAATTTTGGAGAATATAGAGCTGTTGCTGTTCCTAAGGATGATGATGAAAAATCAGTTCGTTCAACTAGAGCCGATGATGACGACGACGATGATGAAGAAAACTCTGTTCCTGGTGATGCAGAAGAGGAAGTTGATGATATAGATACTAAAGATTCTGATGACCCAGAAATTATTAAAGAAAAACATGGAAGAAAACTGCTTGTTTATTCTGAAGTTCCTCTTAGAATATGGGGTTGTCCAGACAAAAGCATAACTATATATAGTACAAAAGATATAGTAATTGCTGGTGATTTTAATCAGAACCCCGAAACTTCACAAGTTTATAAAGATAAGAATTATCTAGAGTATAAAAAAGTTTTAAGAAATGGGAAAAACAATAATAAAGTTGGCGCTATGATAATGTCAGAAGGGCGTATCTTTATTGATGTGTCTTCTCCAAGTAAATTTGCTAAAAATGAGGTTAAACCCTATTTCTTTTATTGTCTTGGCATGAGCATGCACCCATCTTCTGTAGAAATAGAAGAGGAATTAAAAAGAACTGTATGCCCACCAGAACCTCGTGACAGAGGCACGATTTTAGGTGTTAATAGTTCTATGGGTAGCGGTATTGCAGAAGCAAGATTTGGAACAATGGCTTATTTGTATAATTACCCAGATGTAAATTCTGGCGGTAGTTATGAAGCAAATATTGAAGATTTGAAGAACTTTTTTATGCCCGGTGGTACTGCCTTAGACCCAAGATTTGGTATAAAGGACCCAAGAGTTAGAGATGGTATTATTGAGTATATTAAGCAGGCTATAAGAAGAGGAAGCGGAGACTTAACCAAAGAAGAACAAGACAATATTTTTAATATGGCTTGGGAACAGGCTCTCATAGAAGAAGAAAAAGATTATGATCCTGGATGTGGCGCTTCTGGTTTAATGTCTGGTCTTTTTAACGAAGCCGTTAAGAAAGAATCAGATGGTATTTTTATTCCTGAAATAACAATAAATGCAACCTTGATTAGTTCATGCAGGAGAGCTTCAAATTGGCATATTGGCAATTCTAATGTTAAAGTCAAAGAAGAAATTGGCAATCCTGAAGAATATCTTAAGAAACCTGGTTTTATTATACAGAGAATTTATGGTGGTGAAATCAGAATTGGTAGAGCTAAACCAAATTATTTTGTTGATGGTTCTCATAGCGGTGGTAATATTTTAAGAAGAAGAATTTGGGATAATACAAATCTGACAAATCGCGATTTTAAACCTTTAGAAGCTCCCGCTGTTCATAATATTTTAACTTTTACAGATGAACAGATTTCCGAAAAAGAATACAATAACTTTAAAGGGTAAAAAAAAAGGCCACACTTCTATGAGGTAGCCTTGATCAAGGAAAGGAATGATTGAAGACAACTGACGAATAAGTCGTGCAGTGTTGCCATAGTATGAGCAACATTCATGCCAACCTTAAAATTTATTTTGTTCTTTAAGGTTCAATCTTCCCAAATCCTTTGTGACTCACGTTTTTAACTAGGTGTATAATTTTTTTAAGGCACAAAATTATTTTGTTTTAAAATTAGAAGTCTTTTTATTCTTGATGATTTTTTAAACAAAGGGAATAAACTGTATAAAAATTAAACACTAAAATGCACAATAATAAAAACACTAAAATAATAAAAGACCACATTTAAGTTAATAAATGTGGTCTTCCGGACTATGTTAATTAATTGCCTGTTGGAAGATTAAAGTTATCAGGGAGTTGAAGAGTTGAAATAGCATGTTTGTATATTAGTTGTTTCTTCCCTTCTGATTCTAATAAAATAACAAATGTATCAAAATCTAAAACTGTCCCTTGAATCTGGAAACCTTTCATTAAAAAAATCTTAACAGCTTCTTTTTCTTCTTTTAAATATTGAAGAATATTGTCTTGAATGTTAATAGCCGGCATCAATAAGTCCCTCCATTTTTTGCTATTTATTTGCTTATTCTATAAAAAAATACAAATCTTTTCAAGAGTTTGATTCTTTTATCTTTAATAATTTGATAAAGTTTTTAATAATTTAATATATGAATCAAGTCTATTGGTTAGTGAGTCAACTTTTTTAGTTAACCACTCAATTATATTTTCAAAGTCTGTTGAAATATAAACCAAATCTTCTTCAGGTTTCATTTTTATACTCGTAATAAGCCCCTTTCTGTTGGCTCTCATTTTGAATCTAAAAAGTCTACCTGCTATTCTTCTTAAGAAATCGTCGTTTTCTTTTTTCCCGGTTGTTCCTATGATTAATTCATTAATACTAGTATCGCTTAGTTTATATGAAGCTTGAAGTTTAATGAATGGTCTAAAAGGATTCTTTATAAAACCATTCATCAACTTAGGAAATCTTTTTAGAAGAGCTTCGTTATCATAATAAATTTCCATAAGACAGTCTTCTTTATAAGGTAAAAGATTTGCTAGACTTTTAATTGTCGCTTCATCTAAAGGTTTTTCAGAAAAATAGATTTCATGGTCTGTAGTTTTGCAATAGAATTTCCCGCAAGGAAATATATAGAAATCAGGTTCTTTTTCAGTCGGTTTTTTGAAACATCCATAAGCAGTTAAAATACCTTCTTTTAAATCCTTGCCAGATAGTTTATCAGATGAAATTCTGATTATGGCTGTTTCATAAAAGCCAAGAACTCTATCTATTATTATGGTTACATTGCATTGACATAAATCTTTTAGATGTGGAAAGTATTTCTGAAGGTTTTTGAAAAAATCTGAACAGAAGCTAACTGCTACAGGATAATCTATACCTTTCGGGAATGTAAATTGTTGAGATTTGGTTTCTTGTACTGATTCAGGTTCTTGGACCTCAGTTTCGGGTTGTTTTAAATTGCTTGAATCGTTTTCGTTAGAATCTAAAGCCGAGGTTTTTTCTACGGAATCAATTTTTAAATCTTTGTTCTTTTCATTTTTATGAATCTTATATGTATTTAATAGAGGTTCATTTAAAGTTTTTTCACCGGAATTGAGTTGAGAACATATTTGAGTTATTTCTATTGATTTTTTAAATTGTCCGACTTCTTGATATAGTCTTGAAATATCCATCAAAATACTCAAAACTTTTGCTTTTTCTGCCTTTTCTCCCAATAATCCATGATAATTAGCTATAGATTCATAATATGATTTTAAGCGAATAGCAAGATAAAGGGTTTCATCCGGATCATTTAAATTTGGATTAGCTTTGAAAGCTTCTTTAATGTAGCTAAGTGCATTTTCAAATTCGTTCTTGTCTAAATAAACTCTTCCAATATGGAGCAATATTTCGCTTTGAGCCGGAACAAGAGTATTGGCTTTTAGTAATTGTGTCAAAGCATTGTCTAAATCGCCATTTCTGTAATAGGCCCAACCTAATGTATCAACATAAGATGCATTGTTGGGTTCTAGTCTATTGGCTAGTTTAGCCATTGTTAGAGATTTTTCGTTATTTATATTCAGCTCTGTGTATAGATAAGCTAAATTATTCAGTGCTTCTGCAGATTCGGGTCTGTAAGTAATTGCCTTTTCATATTGTTCCGCAGCTTTTTCATAATTATTTAAACTATAATATAAAGTGGCAAGATGATATCTTGATTCATAAATATTGCCTTTTATTGCAATAGACTTTAAAAGAGAATCTTCTGCCAATTTGTAGTTCTTGTTTTTGAAAGCTGCCCAACCAAGACTGTCAAGAAAACCAGGATTGTCAGGTGATTGGTTTACTGCTTTCTGGCAAAGGTCTTCAGCTATTTGGGTATTAACACCATATTCTGCATAAAGATAACCAAGATTATTAAGAGCATAAGGGTTATTAGGAGCAATTTCTATAATTTTCTTGTAAACCGCTTCTTCCAACCAGAAAGGTTCATGTTTGCCTTTTGCCTGGTATTCTTCATGCAAACCCATATAAATACTTAAAAGAGAATTTTGTAATTTTTGATTTCTCGGGTCTAATGAAGCAGCTTTTTCATAGGAAGCTATAGAAAGAAATAGTGCTGAATCAGAATTACCAAGATATCTGAAACATTGACCCATTACATAGTAATATTGAGAGGTTCTTGGAATAAGTGTTAAAGCTATTTTTAAATCTTCTTCAGGTTTCATCAAAACAAAATAATTGTTTGTGCGGCTCTTTAAGGTCTGAAAAAGAATTCCTTTAGCAATCCAATATTCTGCTTTTTCATGTAAATCATCTTCATATTCAAGAAGGATTTCTTCAAATTTTTGATCTTCTTTGCATTCTGGGTCTTCGTTTTTATTGTTGCAAAGCATTATGCCAGTATAGAAAATATTTCTGAGCTTTTCTTCAGCATCAGCTTTCTTTTTGTCTTTTATAGCAAAATATTCATTTCCAACTTTTAATAATGCAGCATGCTTAGGAGTGTCTGATAGTTTTATTAAATTGAACCATCTGTTAATAGCATGAAACTGAGCTATTACATTGCCCTTATGTTCTAGAATATATTTTTTTAGTAATTGGAGGTTGTAATCAACAGTTTTTGTTTTCTCAAAGTTAATTTCACTTTGTCTGTAAAGAGGAAGACCAAAATCGAAATTGATTTCAGCCTTCAATTCTATAATTATTGAAAAAAGAAAAAATACAGTTAATGCAAAAACTGTATAAAAAGACTTCTTAAACATAATTTGCCTCCAAAGATTTCTTTTATTTATTCTATATTTATATAATAAATTAAGGGCGGTTAATTTAACCGCCCATTAATTGTTAGCCAAGCGTAGTTGTTTGTCGCTGACTTAATATTGTATTGAACTGGTCATTGTAATCTTGTAGTATCTTTAAAATACCACGTTTAATAGAAAGCAATTCATCGCTTGAAGCTTTAACTTCGTGATTCTTCTTGATTTCTTGTTCAATTGCTTCTTCGATTCTCTTGACCTTAGCAGCTATAAACGGCAGATAACGTCTTACAAATTCACACTGTTTCGGGAATGGTAAGGTCTTCCAGTATTCACTGTATACAGTTCTTATCAAATAGAGACCCATTGTATTATTCTTGAGGTAATCAAAGAGTTCTATCAAAGTTCTTCCCATTGGTTGCGGTTTATCCTGCTGATACCAGAGTTCGAACTGGACTAGTTCAGAGTTGAATTCAATACCATGCTTTTTAAGCTTTTCATTGGCCATCAATTCATATCTGAGAAGCAGGTATACCATGTAGTGTTCTTCTAGCTTCTTAGCAGGAATCAAGCTGTAACTTGCCCATAATATCGGGTAAGCGTCATTGTTCATTATGGCATGGCAGTTGATTTTTGCATTGTTCTTACGATAAAGTGTGTGCCACTGTGCTATTGAACTCAGATTGTATGGGGCAATACCGTGAAGAGTCTGTAAAAGACTAATTTCGTAAGGATTTCTAGTTGGAGCAATAGATACACCAATATCACCTTTACGTAAAGAATCTTTTATTTCACCTGCTAATTGGCTGTTTTCATCAGCAATACCAAGAGTTACTATGTTCATTCTTTGTGGCTGGTTGTTTCCACGGTCATTTAAAGTAACCAAAGGTGTTGCCTGATTCATCAGACTTTCAACAAGGCTCTTCTTGAAGCCTTTCTTTTCTGAATCTTTCCAGTGAATGAAGTCTTCTATGCCACCGAAAAGTCTGCGCTGAATGATAGTATTGCTGTATTTAACAATTTCTTCTTCAAGATTGCAGGTTTCATGATTTGTATACTTATCCCAATTCTTCTTGAGATCAAGTTTAACCAAGAAATCACCTTCGATGTCATTATTGGTTAAATCACCTAATAGATATTTGTAGAAAGGTTCTATGTCTTTGTCTTCAAAAATGTAGGTTCTAATGAATTTCTGGATTTTTGAATAAGGTTTAATCTGTTCTAAGCATCTTTCATAGGCACGTTCTAGATTACCATCCTTAGAAATCTGATTAAGCTTAAAGTTGAATACTTCCAGTTTTTTACGAATATTCTGTGCTTGAACATTCAGATATTTCAAGAAGTCTTCTACGCAAGACATACAGAACATTTCGTATTCCATATCGTTTGCTTCTTTGCTTTCTTTTAAGAAGGATTCTTTGTCGTCTTTTAGCTGTGCTCCAAAGAAAGCTGTAACTTTTAAACCAAGACCGGTTAGTCCTGTAAGCTTAGATTTTAAACGGCTGCATTCTTCAACAAATTCACGTTTTTCTTTATCCAGTTTCCCTCTGATTTCTGTAACTTTGCGTGCCATCTGGTCTTTTGGATATCTAGTCAGATACTTTTCAAAAGCGACTAAGAAATCTATGGCTACCTGTGTACCTAAATCAGGATTATTTACTATTTCTATGACTTTATCTTTCAGACTTTCACCAGCTTTGCCTGCTGCTTCTTCAAATTTAACACGAAGAGCGGCTCGCATATCGTCTTTTTTGATTCTGTCATTATTGGCTTCTTCAATTTGTCTGAGAAGGAAATCCTGGTCTTTTTCTTTTGGTTTTGGTTTTGTAGAAATCTTAATAGAATGGAAACGAGGATTGTCCCAATAATCTTTTCTATTAACTATTTCTTTACTTAATACTAATAGTCCTTCTGGAGTCAGGTCTAATACACTTGGATTATTTTCAGCAAAGTCCTGAACCATTGAATCTAAGAGAATTCTATCCATAGAGAGCTTCAACCAGTAGGTTACATCCATAGAAAGCTTATAAGTGTATAAGTCTCTAATGATATCTAAAGGATAATAGAAGCTCTTGAAACCTGCAGAACTGAAACATTTAAGCTGTTTTCCTTCAAGGTCAGAGTTTAATTGACCAAGAATCTGTGAAGCATTGTCCAGCATTGAGTTCTGAGCTTGGCGGAGCTGTGTGGCTAACTTTGTAAAAATAAGTTCTGAAGCAATGGCGTAATAAGTTGGAATATCATCCATATTGCTTGTGCCAAGCAGATAGCACTGGTCAAATGGAGGTTCTTCTGCAATGGTGCCGAATGTGGTTGAGTCGTTGCTCTTGCCTATTGGACCATAGTTAACCATAAACTTATTTCTTCTGTCTTGAGCAATAATGTCTTTGGCAGACTGAGTTGGCGGGAACTTTTCTTTGTTCATGAAATAGTAAGTTTCTGCTAAAGCAGCATAACCATTGCCTTCTATTCTGCCTGTAGAGTTAACATTGGGGTCGATGGCTATTTGTGTAAAAGCTTCTGGAGTCAGTTCAATACCTATGATTGAAGGCTTGCCCTTACCGCCAGATAACTGATAATAAGCCATCTTTAATAGGTAAGCCATATCCATGAACATACCAGCACCTGAACCACCACACATAGAGCCAACTACATAAAATTCAGGGGTTAAAATCTGACCTTGTTTATTAGTTAATGGAACAATTATATCGTCTTGATTAACATTGCCACGTGCCATGATTTTACTGATTTTGCTCTTTAATAAAGAGAAAATTTTCTGAATATCTACAAATATCCCAAAACGACCAGTAAATCTGAATTGATGAGCACCTTGGCTAATTTGGCCAATGTAAGATTTTAGCTTCTGAGGGAACCATTCGTAAAGATAGCCATAAGTATCTGTATCCAAATTATTTGTAATTTGACCTGCATTCTGAATGTTAATCTGATGGTATTCACTTTCTGTCAGCTTTATGGCGGGATCAGCTTCTTCTTTTTCTGACTGACTTGCATCGAAAATGTCTGTATCAATGCAGAGCAAGTCTATGAAATCTGGTAAAGCTGGTTCACTTCCAATTTGTTCATAAGCTTTTCGAATCTGTGGACTCTTTAAAAATGTTTCCTTAAAATTCATTAAGGCTTTTTTGCCAGTTCCGCCAAGACCTACGATTAAAGCTGGATTTAAAGCAATTCTGTTTTCAAAGTTAACACTCATTTTTATGACGCTCCAAAAATATGACTATATAAAAAGGTAGTATATCAATTTTATGCTATTCTAGCAATTATTAGTTTTTTTTATTGTTAATATCTATTTTGGAAGCTTTATTATAAAATTCTAACTTTTAAAGTTTGTCATTTATTGTTTAATGTTGTAAACTATAAAAGTTACTAACACAAAATTTCTTTAGTAAAAAGAGACTATCTTAATTTGGAGTGATAGAAATGAAATTGAGATTGATTCTTGCAATCACATTACTTGTTGCTTTGATGTCTGGTTCTTTGTGTGCAGCTCCTTTGACTATCGGTATTGTTCTCTCTACTGGTGGTCTTAATGACGGATCTTTCAACGATGCTGCTTATGAAGGCGTAATGCTTCTTAGAAAAGAAGGAGCATTGGTAGAAGTCGTAGATCCAGGTTCTATTAGCGGTATTGAACCTGCTTTAAGATATTTCTGCAAAAGAAAACTTGATATGGTTTGCGCAGTTGGTCTTTTTGCTAACGAAGCTGTAAGACATGTTTCTAACGAATTTCCTGATACAAAAATAGTTCTTATAGATTCTGTTGTTTCTGCTCCGAATGTTCTTTCTATTCTTTTTGATGAAGAACAGGGCTCTTTTTTCGCAGGTGCATTTGCTGCTCTTGTAAGTAAAAAAGAATGTGTTGGATTCTTAGGTGGAATGGAATCTCCAATGATAGCTGGTTTTGAAAAAGGTTTCAAAAGCGGCGCTACATTTGTAAATCCAAAGATTAAATTGGTTTCCAAATACTTGGGAACTACTCCAGATGCTTTTGATATGGTTGATAAGGCAGAAAAAGTTGGCACTGAAATCAATCAAGAAGGTGCAGATATTATTTATCATGCTGCAGGAAAAAGTGGATTGGGTTTGATTACTGCTGCTAGAAGAGGTGATTTCTTCGTAATCGGTGTTGACTCTGATCAGAGTAAAACTGCTCCTGGTAAAGTAGCTGCAAGCGTTGTAAAAAGAATCGATATTGCTTTGGTTAAAGCAGTAGAAGTTCTTAAGAAGGGTAGCTTCAATGGCGGCGTTTGGACATTAGGTCTTCAGGATCATGGTATTGAATTGGCTTATTCTAGATTCAACCGTGATTTGATTACTCATGAAATCAGCCTTAAACTTGACGAAATTGAAGATTTCTTAATTAACAAATAATATATTTGAAATAAAAAAACACCCTGTGTACAAAAAATATAATGAAAACTCTTGCGGGGTGTTTTTTTTATCTATATAATTATAGTAATTATTATAAGTATTTTTTATAAGTCTATAAGCTAGGAGGTCTCTATTATGTTGACTTTGACTTATAACAGACGCCAAGGTTTATCTATTCTCTTGGTTCTCTCAATGATTTTCTCTATGTGGTTAACTGTTTCTCCAATGAATCAAGCTGATGCTGGTATTCTTAGTGCTGTCGGCGGAATAGCAAAATCCTTGTTCGTAAATGTCGGAGCTTTAGCAGCTGGTGCAATGACTGCTGTTGTTGGTGCCGCTGTAGGTGGTGGACCTCTTGGTATGGCTATAGGTGGTGTAGCAGGCTTCTTTATCGGCAAAAAAGTTTTGAATTGGACAACTTCAAGCGTTGCTAATTTTGCTACTGTAGCAGGTGCTATTGGTGGTGGCTTGCTTTGTGCCGGTATGGGTTTCCCAATGTTGGCTATTGGTATACTTGGCGGTGGTTTAGTTTCTAGACTTCTTGTTAAAGGCGTTAGTGCTCTTGTTAAAAAAGTAACAGGTGGAAAATCTTTACTTATCAAGAAATCTGATGTTGTAACAGAAGAAGCTTTGGAAGAAAATGCTAAAATCGCTGCTTATGTTAATTCTCTTGAAAAGAATACTCCAGCTGCAGACCCAAATAAAGTAGAAGACTCTCAGACTGCTTATAATAATTATCTTGAAGCTTATGAAAAATACGTAGAATGCACTCAAAAAGGTGATCAGAAGGGCGCTCAGGCCGCTTTTGAATCATATAGAACTAATATGAGTCTTTACCATGCTTTGATTAAAGAAGGTAAATAATTACCTAGCCAAAATCTATTTAAGTAGATAAAAACCGACTTGAATTTCAAGTCGGTTTTTTTTAATCGAAAAAAGGTTGAATTTTTTCTCTGCTAGTACTATACTTCAAACGATTGTTTATAAGCTTTGGAGTTATTATGGCAGTTAATTTAGACTTCATCTCTGATATTGCTTGTATTGAATGCGGTGGTAATTTAGATTACATTCAAAAACAAGAATGTCTAAGATGTAAAAAATGCCATAAAGAATATGCCATAATAGAAGGTATTCCTATTATGGGGGGCATTGATGATCGTGTAGATGACCCTGAGGCTTATAAATAATATATTTCTGGCTATAAAAGCTTTGTAAACAAAGGAAATTCTATGAAAGAATACACCCCAATAGCTGATTTTAAAAATCATGTTGGCGAAGAAGTAACAATCGCTGGTTGGTGTTACAACAAGCGTAGCTCTAAAAAGCTTTACTTCATCATCGTAAGAGATGGTAGTGCAATGTGCCAGTGTGTTGCTTTCCTACCAAATCTTTCTGAAGAAATCGCTAAAATTTGTGAAGAAATCAACCAAGAAACCTCTGTTATCGTTACTGGTAAAGTAAAAAAAGATGACCGTCAAATTGGTGGTTATGAACTTGAATTAACTAATATTAAAATAGTTTCTCAGAGTGTTGATTATCCAATTAGTCCAAAAGAACATGGTGTTGCTTTCCTTATGGAAAACAGACATTTGTGGCTACGTTCTAAGAGACAGCATGCTATTCTTCGCATCCGCCATAATATTGTTATGGCAATTCGTAATTTCTTTAATGAACGCGGTTTTATAAATGTTGATGCTCCAATATTTACTCCAAATGCTGCTGAAGGAACAACTAATCTTTTTGAAACAGAATATTTTGATCAGAAAGCTTATTTGTCTCAGAGTGGTCAGCTTTATATGGAAGCTGCTGCTATGGCATTCGGTAAGGTTTACTGCTTCGGTCCTACATTCAGAGCAGAAAAGAGCAAAACCAGACGCCATCTTACTGAATTCTGGATGGTTGAACCAGAAGTTGCCTACATGGAACTCGCTGAAGATATGGAATTAGCTGAACAGTTCGTTGAAAGTGTTGTTCAACACGTTGTTAAGAACTGTGAAGAAGAACTTAAAACTCTGGAACGCGACGTTGAAAAACTCAAAAAGATTAAAGCCCCATTCTATAGAATGTCTTATGATGAAGCTTGTGAATTTTTAGCTCAGAAGAAGAAAGAATACGCTGCTTCTGATGATGAAGAAAAACGCAAACTTGCTGAAGATATCCTTAAGGGCGGTGTTGGTGATGATCTTGGCGCTGCAGATGAAACAGTTATTGGTATCAATCATGACAAGCCAGTTATGATTCACCGTTATCCAAGTGAAGTTAAGGCTTTCTATATGAAGGAAGATCCGGAACACAAAGGCCGTGTTCTCTGCTTCGATATGATTGCTCCTGAAGGTTATGGCGAAATAATTGGCGCTAGCGAACGTGAAGCTGATATAGAAGTTCTTGAATCAAAGATTAAAAAAGCTGGCATGAGCCTAGAACCATTCAAATGGTATCTTGATATAAGACGCTATGGCTCAGTTCCTCATTCTGGTTTCGGCTTAGGCATTGAAAGAACAGTAGCTTGGATTTGTAGCCTGACTCACGTTAGAGAAACAATCCCATTCCCCAGAATGATGGATAAGATTTGGCCGTGATTTTAAATATCCGCTAAAAAAGCCTCAATCTATTTATGATTGAGGCTTTTTTATGCTCGATTTTTGAATCTTTAAAAGCAATAAAAAAAGGCTTAGATAAGTTTATCTAAGCCTTTTTTAACGATTGCTTATTTTACCACATGTTTACATACATGCTCTTGGAATCTTTAAGTTCTTTAACTAAATCTTCGCTGATTGCGCCCTTAGATAAAGTAACTCTTGTTTTGTCTGGTAATTCTTTTAAGAAATCGTAATTAGCTATACCTTCGCATTTTTGGATGGTAAGACTTTCTAATTTTGGAAAACTCTTAGCTATGCTTGCTACATTAGCAACTTTCATTTCTCTGAGTTCAAGTTTTCTAGTTTGAGGAGCAACGATTGTAGCAACATCAAATGCTTTATCGTTATTAGTATTTACTTTGTTAAGAATGATTTCTTCTAAGTCTTCACCAGTTTTGCTCAAATCTTTGATTTCAACTTTTTCAAAGGATACTTTTTTAAGATTTTTCATATTGGCAAGGATTGAAGTATCTATAGCGGTTTCTGGAGAATTGTGGTCTTTAATATCTTTAATATATAATTCTCTCATGTTGGTAAGATTGCCAAGACCGTCAATATTAGTCAATACGTCAATACCTTCAAGAGTTAATTCTTTCAAAGTTTTGGCTTTTCCTAACTTAGCACCGTCGATTTTCTTACGATGAGACCAGAATCTGATTTTTTCAATAGTTGAATTTTCTAAGGTTTCAAGGTCATCAATATCTTCGCCTAAGAACTTGAGTGATTTGATATTTGGTAGATCTTTCAGGAAAGCTACAGAAGTCATTTTTGTTAAACCAGCATGAATATTAACCAAAGATTTGATTTCTGCAAGTTTGTTATAGTCAAGTTCTGCACCTTCGTTTGGCTTTGTTGCATAAACACAAATATCTCTTAATTTGGTTAAAGGAGCTAAGTGGCTGAAATCATCTACGTTAGTTCCGTAAAGGTCTAAGTCTTCAACGTTAACCAAAGTCTTTAATGGGCTTATTGTATTGTTTTGAATAGTGCTCATATAAGTACTAACTTTTTTCAAATTAGTGCAAGTGGAAAGAGGAGTTAAGTCTTTTATTATTGTGCTGCTCATTCTGAATTCAACAAGTTTTGTGTTGCCAGTTAATGCAGATAAGTCCATTGGTTCTTTAAAATCCCAAGTTCCGCTGTAGCTTATTTCTTCAAGATTTGGCATTTCTTTGACAAAATCAAGGTTTGTAAGATTGACACTGTTAAAACTTAGCTTTTTTACATTTGGGAAAGTTTTAATAGCTTTTAAAGCTTGTTCTGCAGGAACTTTATAAAAAGATAAGGAAGCTTTAGCATAATCAGCACTTTTGTTGCTTTCAAATTTTTCTTTTACCTGAGCAATAATTTCATCTGAACAATCTTCATTTATGCTCATAGAAGTTGAGTAGGCACTCCAAGAAGGTGAAGCCTGAAGAGTAGAAGCACCAGCAAGAATTGCTGCTGAAACAAATGCTATTGCAGATAACTTTTTAAAATTCATTTTCTTCTCCTAAAAAATATTTTTTATAGTTATATTACTAAGTTTAAATAATATCAATATTTTTATTTTCGAAATCAAATATAATATTTCCGCTTGGAATTAGCACAAGATTTATCTTGCTATAATTGAATTAATGAAATAGAATACCAACGTTATGAATAATAAAGATTCTGCAGAAAATAATGGCTTTTTCGATAAGATTTATAGATTATTTGGCTCATTACCTTTTGGAATGTTGGTAATAGTAGCTATTATTATTTCTTTATCTTTACTTTATGCAGAAACCTATATTTACAATCTTGTAGAAACCGTCCCACCTTGGATAGCACATATTAATGATTTCTTCACATATATTTTTGTTGTAGAAATTGTTTTGTTATTAATTAATATAGGGCAGAGAATAGACCAGCAACAGAAAAACAGAATTATAACAAAATTAAAGCATTTCGTTGATTCTCCTCAATTCGGTATAACCGTTATGGTCCTTATTTTGGTTTCCGTTGCTTTAATTTTTTCTGAATTATTTATTTATGGCGGGAATGAAGAAAAAGTTCCTAAATTAATAATTCAAATAAATGAATGGTTAACTTATATATTTATCGTAGAATTGATTTTGAGATGGATTGTTAGCTATTCTACTCATAATTTTTTGGCAAATTACTGGATAGATATGCTGGCTGTTATGCCTACATTCAGAATTTTCAGAATAGGACGTGTTTTAAGAATACTTAGAGTCTTAAGACTATTCCGTGTATTTTCAATCGGTTCCGAATTTACAAGAAAGTTCAGATTATTTGGTAGATTATTTGAAGGAAGATTAACCGAAATCGGTATTATTTCCAGTTTTGGTATTTTTGCGATATTCTTTGGTGCTGTGGGCCTGTCTCAGTTTGAAATAGGTAAAGAATCTGAGATAAGTAGCGTTTCCGATGCTTTTTGGAAGTCTTTATTCTCGTTAATGTCTGGCGAATATGCTGACTATCCACAGACTCTCGGCGGTAAAATCGTTTTCCTGATTCTTTTGATTTTCGAAATGGGCATCTTTGCAATGCTCACAGGTACTTTTTCAGCTATTATGATGGATAAAATCAAGGAGACAACAATGCATAAACATACTGATCCTGAAGAATTAAATAATCATATTATTATTTGTGGCTTTGGACAAAAAACCATTATTCTCGCAAGAGAGTTTTTAATAGACCCTATTTTTGAAGATTCTGAAATCCTTATTATATCTGAAAAAGCAAATATGATGGAAGAACTGGAACAGCATAACATCGATACTAATAGAGTTAGTATTCTTAACGAAGACTTTACTAGTATTTCTGCTTTAAATAAGGCTGGCGTAGAAAAAGCTAGACTGGCTGTTATTACATCAGAAAGCAATGGAGTTCGTTCAACTCAGGATGTAGATGCTAGAACAATTCTTGCTGCATTAACTATTGAAAAGCTTAACCCCAAAATCCATACTTCCGCAGAAATATATAACGAAGAATTTGCAAGCCATCTTAAAATGGGTGGTGTTGAAGATGTTGTTATTCAAGGTGAAGTTTCTGGTAAACTATTAGCAAGAATCTCAATGCATGAAGGTTTGCTGGCCTTTTTCAAAGACCTTCTTTCTACCGATTCTGGTAATACATTAGATTTTATTCTTGCCACACAAGATTATGCAGGAAAAAGATATATTGATGTTGTCAGAGAACTTCACGAAACCAAAGGTTTCACACTTGTTGGAGTTAAACCGTATAATCAGGAAGTAATCGTTAATCCTAAAGAAAGAATTATTGCTGCAAACGATGAACTTTTGGTTATAAGTCCTATTTCTTCTAGAAAGGAATTAAAATGAGAAATATTAAGTATATAGCCGCACTGTTTTTAACTTGTTTTGCAAATTATAGTCTTGCTGCAAATCTTCCAAATGATTTAAAAGCAATTAATGACAAAGCTTTAACATTAACTAGTGATGATTATTCGGCTGGCAAGAAGACCGCAATTAAAGACGTTGAATACCTTAGTGATTTTACAAATCATACTCAGGAACACGTTTTGATGGTTGCTGATAAATCATTAGAAATAATGGATTCTTTCGGAAAAGCTATTAGAATGGGAACTTTTCAAAAGAACAATAGCTTTAACAAAAATGCTCAAGATCCTAATAGAGTTAATTTCGGCATTGGAACAATAAATAGTGCAACAGTATTGATGGCTTCATTATATCATGACTCAGGAATGAAAGCCGGCGGATATGTGTTAGATAAAGAAGGCAACGTTGTTCTTGATGAAAGTGGAAAACCTAAAAAAGCTTCCGATGGTAATGATGTAAGAAAAAATCACGCTTTAAATTCTTCTATAATAGTTTTAACAGATAGAGAATTCTGGAAAGAATATGATGTAGATATAGACGTAGCTTGTTTACTTTGTTTTGCTCATAGTAAATCTACAAGCGGAGTAAGAGATTTAAGCAGTAAATCTGACTGGCTCAAAGGTTTTGACAAACTTGAAAGAACCATAAAAGCATATAATTCTGAACATGAAAATAAAATCTATTTCAATAGAAAAAGATTTGAAAATGATGATGAATTGCTTAGTGCTCTTTCTACAGCAGCTTTAGCTATTAGATTAGGCGATGTTAGCAGAGATTCTGGGAAACATGCTAAATCTCAGAGCGATGGAGAAATAGTAGTCTATAAATCAACTGTTAATTCTTTGGCTGATGATGCTCCAGGCGAAGCCCAGAATGCAAGAGTTTATAACTACAGAACCGGTTTCGTTAAAAGCTTGTTCTCTAGACAAATTCATATTGGGGAACAAAACAATGTTTTGAATCATACCTTAGTAGATGAAAATGATAAAGTTTACCATGAAATGACAATGGATGATGGTAATTACGCTCCTTATTCTACTTTCCAAAACGTTATTGAACATTGCGGTGAATTAGAATCAGCTCCAGATGCAGATATTTATATAAGAATCGTCTTTAAAAACGATGTAACTCAGCATTATAAAAATGTATACAACAAGATGAGACAGGCTTATTATGATAACAAAGGCCCCAAGGCAATAAAAATTGTTTATGAATGGGAAAAATAATTAATATTTGTTATTATTTCTAAAATAAAAAAAACCGCTTAAAAAGCGGTTTTTTTATTGCTTGTCAGAACTTATTTTATAAATTCTTCAAAAGCTTCTTTGGGTTTGAAACCTACAGAATTTCTAACAGCTTTGCCATTTTTAAATAGAATGACATTGGGAATACTTGATACTCCGAACATTGCTGCTAATTCTGGTTCTTCATCAACATTGACTTTGCCGACTTTTAAATCATTTTTATGTTCTTCAGCAATTTGTGATATTACCGGACCTAACATCTGACATGGACCGCACCAAGCAGCCCAGAAATCGACCAATACTGGTTTGTCGGATTCTAAGACCTCTTTTTTGAAATTATTATTAGTAATAGTTATTTCACTCATTATTTTTACCTTTTCTTTTTAACAGCAATTAGAACCGCTTAAACAATTATGGCAATTCCAACAATTATAACCTAATTATTATGCTTTCCAAAGAGAATGGAGGTTGCAGTAAGCGTAAACAGCTTCTACTTCATCACCTTCTAATAATGCAAATGTAACTTTTGGTGCCATTCCTGGTTTTAGAGCTTTGCGCTGATTGCCAAACTTGGTTTGAAGAGCTACCCATTCAATGTAGTGTTCTTCTGTCATTGGATGTTCAACTGAACCAACTGTAACATTTACTTTGTTTTCTTTTACTTCATATACAGGTACATGCTTTTCTTGAGAAGCATCTGTTGTCCCTGGCTTTATTTCTTCCATTGCCTGACCGCAGCACATAACTGGAACTCCAGTCTTTTTAACGATTGATATAATCTGACCGCAGCGAGCACATCTGTAAAACTTCATTTCCATGTTAGTCTCTCCTTTTGTTGTTTTTAAGTCTAATTCATAATAGCATAACTTTATTCTTTTTTTAATGCTTTTTTATTTCTTTTGTTTTAAAATGAATATAAAATATTGGAATGAATATAAACTATTTCTGTAAGAGGTATTAAATGGGGCCTGAAGTAATTATATTGGTAATATTTACATTTTCAATTATATCTTTCATTTTTTTAGCAGCTGTTCCTTGGAAAGCTTATTTTTTAGGTCTTTTAGCAAAATATCCTATTAGTATATTTGAATTGATTGGAATGAGGATAAGAAAAATTGATCCAACTCCAATAGTTAATGCTGGTATTATTTTTCGTAATTCTGGTATGAATATTGATGTAAGAGAAATTGAAAGCCTTTATTTGTGTGGAGGTCATGTTGAAAATGTTGCCAAAGCTTTTGCAGCATTAAAAAAGGTGGGCATTGACACAAGCTTTAAACAGTTAGCTGCTATTGATTTATGTGGAAAAGATATAATGCAATCCATTGAAGATTGTATACAGCCAGTAGACTTCAATTCTGATTATGTATCATATAAATCGCTAGACGGAAAAGATTTTAGAGTTTCTATCAATATTACTCTTCAGGGTAATATTAATAAAATTGTTGGTGGAGCATTAAACCAGGCTCTTATTGATAAAATTTTCGATTATATTGGTCAAGTAATCTCTAGAAGGAATTCTGACAATATTAGTCGAAGTTTATTGGAAGAAGAAATATTAAAAGAAAGCTTTTCTGAAGGGTTTTCTTCCGATATAAAATCACTAAGAATAAACATGTAAAAAGACTGTTTATCGCTAATGACCGCAATATTATTCCCTTTATAACCTCTAAGAATATTATTGTTCATTGACAGAGATGCCCAAAAATGATTCAATATTTAAAAAGTCAGAGTCTGGTGACAGACTTGACTTGGCTTTTAAGCCAAATTTAATTAACGGTGATTTTGTTTGTTAAAAACAACAATAACAATGGATATTGTTCTCTGACCCAGGAGGTTTGAGAATAATGCCCGAACCTCCTTAATTATTTTTATAGTCGATAACCATAGGAGGAAAAAATGAAAAAAGACTATATTATTCGTCAAGAAACAATATCTGACTACTCTGAAGTGGAAAACCTTACAAGAGAAGCCTTTTGGAATGTTTACCGCCCAGGCTGTTTTGAGCATTTCGTTTTACATAGATACAGAAAACTTCCTGATTTCATACCAGAATTAAGTCTCTGTCTGATAAAAAACAACCAGATTATTGGTCACGTAATGTACGCTCATTCTCACATTGATGCTGATGACGGCCGTAAAATTCCAATAATGACTTTCGGCCCTATTAGTATTGCGCCTGAATACAAACGAAAAGGTTACGGAACCATTCTTTTAAGGTATTCTATGGAAAAGGCTAGAGAGCTTGGTTGCAAAGCTTTGGCTATTTGTGGGAATATCAATTTCTACGGTAAATCAGGCTTTGATGTTGCCAGCAAAAAAGGCATTCATTACTATGCTGAATCTAGAGAAGCTTTGGTGCCATATTTCCTTATAAAAGAATTAGAAGAAGGTTTCCTGGATGGAATTAGTGGAACTTATAAAGACCCTGAAGGCTACGACTGCGAAGGGATAGATATAGATTTATTCGATTCAAGATTCCCACCTAAGAAAAAAGAAAAGCTTCCAGGTCAGCTTTGGTAGGCTTTAATTATTGTCTCTGAACTCTTTTCTCTTACAGAAATTGTAGGAGAAAAGAGTTGAACCAACGTTTTTTAGTATTTATGGTAGAAGAGGTTACTTCCATAAATACTAAAATATTGTTTCTTAATTATAAGTTGGTTATAATAGCAAAAAATCAAGAAAGCGTTTTTGTAGCAAACGAGATAAAGAATTCTACATTCTTTGTAAAGTAGCGTCCTCCAGACGCTTTAGATGTATAAATATCTATACCTAGGGCGTTTTCAACGCCCTAGGTTATTAATGTAGCGACTTCCATAAGTCACAAGGAGGTGACTATGCAAGCGAGCGACAGGAGGTCAGCGAGTCGCAGTCGCATTTATGTCGTTTGTTATTGTATAGGATAACCATGAGTAGTAAGAATATTTCCGATGTTTTTTGTCCCTCTTGTGGGTCTGCAGCTCACTTCGATATTGTTCACCAGAATTATAAGTGCTCTTATTGTGATGGCAGAGTAGAAATAAGAGATGCAATAAAAGAAAAACAGGGTTTTAGAGAACTTCATCAGAAGAAAATTAAGGAAGACGCAAAAAAATACAAACTGCTTAGTGGTTATTGCAGTGGCTGCGGGGCTACAGTTGTTTTTGAAGAAAACGAACCAATGACCACCTGCGCTTTTTGCGGTAAAGCGTTAGTTAGAAAAGAATATACTAGCGATAAGGAATTGCCCGAACTCTTGATTCCATTCAGAATTACTGAAGATGAAGCAAAAAAGATTGCCAAAGAATGGTGCGAAGCTAATAAAAGTAAAGAAGAAGCAAAACATTTTTCGGAAAGAATTTCTAATATTAAGGGCTTTTATCTGCCTTATGAACTGATTCGTGGTTGTGTTCGCTGTAGTAATGTAGGAAGAAAAGACGCTTATGCTCGATTCGATTGTCGTGGAGACGTTGCCCAGGAATTTATAAACCGTTCAAAACAGCTAGATAACCTTCTTTTAGACGCTATGGAACCTTTTGAACTTGATGATTTAAAAGAGTTCGATTTTGCTTATTTAGCTGGGCAAAGAGTCAAGGTTAGTGATATTGATAATTATGAACTTGAAAAAAGAATCTGTGATGAATTAGAAGAAAATTATAAAAAAGAATTGAAAAAAACTTTTAAAACAGATGCTTTAGATATCAGTGTTGCTACTGAATCTATGCTTAGAATGCCTGTTCTTTTACCTGTTTATTATATTTGCGATGGTAATTTCATGGCTGTTATAAACGGCCAGACAGGAAAAGTAAGTGTCAGAGCTGAGAAAGATTCTTATTATTATTTCCTTCCCTGGTGGTTAAAAGCCATTCTTTCGAATATAATCATCTGCTCTATCATTTATGTGTTGATGGTTGTTTTTGGAGCGAAAAAAGATGTAGCTTTAACAGCATTAGGTTGTTTGGCATTAATTATAGGTATAATTACTTTATGTCTTTTTGAGCAGGATTCTAAGAAAAATGCTTTTAAGGAAAATGCGGGAAGAAAAATATTTTCATCAAAAAATTATCCATATAGACGAAAAGAAACAGGAGAACTTTTTAAAGACCAGACAGAACTTAAAAGAGAAATGAACGCTCCTGTTTTCTTCCGTAATATTTTGGGTGAAGAAAGACCTGTTGAATATGATTTTGCTTCTATAAAAAGAGTATTTCCTATGTATTTAACAGGAATAGTTGTTTTGTTTTTACCTGTTATCTGTGCCCTATTCTTAAATGGATTTAATTTTCAAAAATTGACTCTTGGCGGTTCAGCAGTATGGTTCTGTATCTTTGTTCCTACTGTTCCCATTTATCTTTTGAAATATGCCTATGTTACTTTATATAATTCACCTTTGATTTATATAATAAATGAAGACGGCAGCAAAAAAAGATTAGATTCAGGTGGCTTTTCTTTTTCAAAACTTATTAAAAATATAACGTTGTTATTTTCTAAAGATTCAACTGTGGATAGTTTTTCATCCTCAGAAGTCTTTAGTAATTTTAAATCCTTAATATCTGGCGAACCCGCATTAGGATGCTTCTTGGTTGGTTTTATGCTGTTTATATTTGTCATGAATGTTTATTTAACAGCTTTTGGTTTCGGAGATGAAGATGATAAAAATAAAAAACAACCTGTTACCAAAAACACTATTGTTGCAGAACAAACAATCAATAAAACCAATAACTCAGAAACTTCTATACATAATAATGTTAAAAATGTTGAGAAGAATAATTCTACAACATCTGCAACAGCATCAAGACCAAAAATTGAATTGCCACTTTTAAAACAAAATAATATTTGCATTTATCTTTTGTCTACAAAAGAATTTTATAATATTTATACCGGAAAGGATAATTCCTATTATTCTTCAATGCATATTACTCCAGAAAAAAAATCTGATTGGTCTGTTTTTAGCACAAATTTTGATGAAAAATGTAGATTATATTTTTATAGCTATAGCGTAAATGGAGAAAAGAAAAAGAGTGAAAAATATGCTTATCTTTTTGTGAAAGATAATGGATTTGAAATTACCGATTTAGAAAAAAATCTCCTATGGACAATTGAAAAAAAAGACAGTGATTATTATTTGAAAAAAGGTCCTAATAAGGAATTTGCATATAGGTTTGGAATTTTCAAGCAGAAAAGTAGCACTGTCATGGATAGCTATATGCTTGTTGATCCAAAGAATAATATCATAAGCGTTACCTGGAAAACAGATAAAGGATTATATGTTTTTGATAACAACAAAGAAACAAAGTATTACATACCTAAGTGTAATCCTAATAGCAAGAACGAACCTGCTTTGGCTTTCCCAAATATTTATATGCTTGAGGAAATGGATCTCAAGATTCGTAATATTATAGCCATTGAAATGTCGCAGTTGGAATAAGCTTGCTGTTTTAAGAAGGACTTATAAAATCTTTACCTTTTCTTAACTTGCAAGGTCTTATGATTGTACGAAATTTATGATAGAATAGTATTAACATCTTATTAAAACAGAAAGGCTATGCTCTATGAAAAAACTATTTATTATACTTTCTGCTTTGATTTTATCTGCAGTTTCTCCATTGTATGCATCTTTTTGCACTCATTGTGGCAAGAAATTAGTTGAAGCGGCTAATTTCTGTTCTAATTGCGGTCACGCTGTTGGTAATACGAATAATACAAGTTCATGTGATTATAATAGCAACAATAATCTGACTACAACTAGAACTAGAGTAGTTTATAATGATGGTGTAAACTCAACCTCTACTGTAAGAACTATTTCTGCATATGTTCCAAACACAGAAACTCAAATAGTTTATAAAAATGAATATTATTATCCAACCCCGGTAACTCGAACTGTTGTTGTTAGAGAACCTGTCTGTGACCCTTTGTTTGGGCTAATGGTCTGGGGTATTGTTCATCATAACCATCATCACCACCACCACAGACATTTTGCACCAGCACCAGTTAGACACATGCCACCACCTCCTCCATCTAGAAGAGGGCCGATTCCTGGTGGAAGAAGAGCTGGTTTTAGGCACTAAATTATAATTGCATCTATTAGATTTTAAACAACTCCCCAGAGTTTGAAAAACTGCCAGGGGAGTTGTTCTTTTTCGTAAAAGGTTAATTGGAGATTTGAAGTAATAAATAATAAAAAGATTAGGAGTTAATATATTATTTTTCCTAAGTGTTTTAGTTAAAAATTTCGATAATAAATGTAAATATTATTGCTAGAACAGGAGAAATAATAATGCCTGATAATACTAATGATAATTTAATTGAACAAATTAGAAAACAGCTTGAAACTGTTTTGGAAGCTTATCGAAAAATTACACAGCATCAAGTTATTAATTAAGGCTTATTAACTCGTTAATCGTTCTACTAACCAAGAAGCCCCTCTAAAAAACGCAATTTTTTAGAGGGGTTTTCTTTATGGCAATTTCTTTACTAACTATCAATAAAGTTCTAATATAGTTAGTATGGGAAAGCATACTTCTGAAAAATTTAATGTGGTTTTATTAGTTCTATTTTTTGTTATTCCACTAACCGCATTAAACTTGAGTTATTATTTATTTGCCAAAATTAACGAGAATTTGGATAAAAATGAACAGAGAGTTAAGGCTATTCATGAAGTAGAAACCTTATCTTCAGAAGCTGATTTTGGAATTGAGTTTTCTAGATTATTTGGTAATTTTTTTAATGAACTAAAAAATGCTGCAAATTTTAATGATGCTAAATTTCTTGTAGATTCCTTAAATAAAAAATCGGAAAAAATTTTTGAAAAACCTTTCCCTGATTATAATCTTTTGGTTTTTAAAACCACACCTGATACTAAATCTACAGAATTATTGCTTACACATGGAAATATAGGGACAAGTAAAAAAGCTTTATGTTTAACTTTTGAATATCTCTATAACATGAATATTTCCAATAATAAAAACAAGAGTAATGATTTAAGAAACAAAGAAGCATTTGCTCGTAATCTATTAGGGCAGTTTACTAATACTGAAATTATAGCCAAAGAAATGCGTGGAATTACCACCTTTTCAAATGGAATTCATAAAAACTCCTGGTTCGTTTGGAATTATTTTGTTGGAGATAATGGCGAAGTCTATGGAGCAATTCTGCTAAGTAATGTAAAAGAAAATTATCATGAAATTGGACGTTTGTTAGCTTTAAAACAGTTAAGGGAAAGAGGAAATGCAATAGGTGCTTTTATACCTGTTTTAGATGCTTATGGTAAACCTACTATTCAATCGCCATTAGATAAGTCTAGAACTTTCAATGATTTTATTCAAAAGCTTACTATACAAAACGTAAATGAACTGGAAAGATGGTTAAAAGACAGTTTGCCTAATGGAATTAATTTAGGAAATTATACTGCTTTTTGTAACTTTGAAAGAGGTTCTACCCATATAGCTATAGTTTTAGTCAAAGCTATTAAGAAATTTTCTTTTCCTAAGTGGTTAATCTCTATCAATATTTTATTGCTATTGATTATGGCAATAATTCTATTTAGAGGATTAGGATTTGATAAATGGCCTAAAATTAAACTTTTGACAAGATTTTCACTTTCATACCTTTTAGCTTCTTTTTTGCCTTTGATTTTATTGGTTGGTGTTGCTTATGGATATTTAATGCTTTACGAGAATACTTCAATTAATCAGGCAAAATCTGATTTACTTTCAGTATTAAAGACTTTTGATGCACAAAAAAATGTTAGTGTGAAAGAATATAGAGAAGCTTTTGTCAAAGCTTTAAATGATGAAAAAATAATATCATTATTAAAAGGGAAAGAGATAGATGAAGAACTCATAGTTAATCGAGTTCTGGACATATTTAAAGAAGGTAAACTACCCTTATTGGGAGTTAAATTAGTTAATGAGAATGGTGAGGGAGCTTTTGTAAAAGGTAGTGACTCAGATGATTTTGATTTTAAATTGTTGGTTAAATCATTTTTATCTATACAAGTAAATATTCTTAGAAAAAAAATGGTAGAGGATTCTTCGGGCAGAAAATTTGAGAAATATGAAAGTGATGATGATTTGGCAAATAAAGGTTATAGAGCAATTCTTGGCCGTGATGTGGATGGAGATGTTACAAAAAGACTTTCCGAACCTATTTTAAGTAAGAATGGAGATTTTTGTTCTTACCAGATATATGATTTGTTAAAAATAGATGGAAAAGCTAAATATATGCTTTTTGTCGCTTGGGATGACAAAACACTGGATGAAGAGATAATCTCAAAAAGTATTACTAATTATTCTATTAAAAATATCAGTGATAATAAAAATAGAAAACAAAACTTTCTTGCTTATAAAATTATTGGACAGGACTTAAAAGATATAGGGGAAAAATCTCGTCACCACTTATCACAGAATTTAAGTGATAGTATAAATAGTCATGCAAAGCTTGTAGCATTAACTAAAAAGAACGATACTTTTGTTGAAGACGATAATGTTGTTGTTATTATGCCTGCATTAAGCTTTAATCAAACTCTTTTTGTGGGTTGGGTAGGTAAATCTGATATTCTTGCTGATTTATTTTACAGAAAAATTGTTTTATTGATTCTCGTTTTATTATCTTTAATTGTTCTTTGGATTTGTGTTATTCGTTCTGCATTTGCTTTCTTAAAACCTATTTCTGCATTAAAAGGCGCATTGGATGAAGTATCTGTTGGTAATTTAAATGTTGGATTTAATAATGCTCCAAATGATGAATTGGGTAATCTTTCAAATGAATTTTCAAAAATGATAGATGAGTTGGAAGAAAAGGAACGATTATCAAAATTAATATCTGATCATGCTGTTCAAGCTTTACAAAAGAATAGTAGTAATCTTATAAATGACACAGAAACATTTAAAGGTGTGGCATTGGTCTCTGATATTCGCAATTTTACTGGAATGAGCGAGAAATATGACCCTGTAATTATTACAGAACTTCTAAATGAACACTTTGCTGAAATGGCTAAGATTATTTCTGATAAAGGTGGTTTAATATATAAATTTATTGGCGATGCCATAGAAGCTGTTTTCCCGGAAAAAGATGATTACGAAGAATCTGCTTCGGAAAGAGCTTTTAAGGCTGGCTCCATGATGATTGACAGATTGTCAACTATAAATAATCGTCGAAAAAATAAAGACTTGTTTACTTATAGAATTGGTGTTGGGCTATGTTATGGAACAATGTATTCTGGCACTGTTGGAAGTCTGAAAACCCGACTTGATTATTCTATTCTAGGTGACCCACTTAAAAAAGCAGCAAAATTTGAGGCTTTATCTATACAAAATTCAGATTTTCCAATAGTTGTTGGTGAAGAAATTGCAGAAAAAATAACTAGTTTTGGTTTGGTTTTTAAAAAGATAGACAGCAAGGGGCAAAGTTTTACAGTTTATACTTTAGATAAAAATAATAACGAGAATAATAAAAGCTATCTTTTATCTAATGAAGTTAAAAACAGCATAAAGAATGAAGATAATGATAATAAAAAAGAAAGAAAACTTTTCTCTCTTTTTGTTGGAAATCCGTTAAAAAGCAATAATATAAAACTATATTTTAATATTTTATATTTGTTTTTTATGGTTTTCTTGTTAGCTTGTGGAGTAGGTTTTATTGTTTCCCAAAATCATGAGAGATTAAAATCTGAGTCTGAAAAAGAATGTTCACGATTAATAGAAGAATTACAAAGTAATGATGTAATGAAATCCTGTTTTAATGCTTTATGCTTTGAATTCTATGAAGATATAGATAAATATTTTAAATCTGAAAATAAAATAGGTTCATTTAAACAGAATATAAAACAAATTGAAGAAAAATATGAAAAACTTGGTTGCTCTATTCCAAAATACTATTGTTGTTTATTTAATGGTTTTAATGTCGAAGATGATGAATTCATCTGTAAAGGATTTGATGACAAAACTCGTGATCTTATAAAAGCCATTTCAGTTTCTTTTTTAAAAGGTAAAGATGGGTATGAGGAAAGAAAGGAAAATATCTCAAATTTATTTGGAGCTTCCATTAAATTTTATGATTTGAGAACAAGTCTTTTTAGGCGTTCTTCAATGGCTACGATTGCTGATGAAGACATGCTTGTAGATACTAATAAATTTTTTGATAAAAATCATAAAATGATTTCTTATATTTTGTGTGGAATGCCAAAAGATTTTGTAAACTTTTCTTCTCCCAATTATTATACTCTTTTAACAGGAGATTCTCTCCAATTAGCTATAAAAGATGATGACAAATGGTATTTTTCTAAGGGTTTTTCTGAATTAGATAAAAAAATACTTAAAAATTATCCTGACAGTACTTATTTGTTAATCAAAGGTTATGAGAAAAAAGAAATTGATATTAATAATAAAAAATATACTATTTATGTTATTTCAAATAAATTATTATCATCATTTTACCCAGTATCGTTAATAGGTTGTTTTGTTTTCTTTTCAATATTTTTCTTAGGTATTCTAATTTTATTTATAAAGAAAAAGAAATTACTTTCAAAATCAACTTTGTCTATGAAATTAAGTATAGACATTCTTCTTTCTGCTTTATTGCCAATTATAATTGTCAGTTTTGTTTCTTACCTTTATATTAATGAAGACTATATTAATAAAAATTCCGAAGTTAGATTAAAATTAAATAATTTAATTGATGATATTGAAAAGAGAGAATTCTATTATCATCCTCTGGTAGAAAAATATTTAAAATGCTTATCTTCCTCAAATGTCTTCAGGAAGTATATTAATCTGGCAAATAACTCTAAAAATGATTCGGAAAAAGAAACAAATGTTGAAAACTTTAAAAAATATTTATTTAAAGAAATAATTGGCGAAGGAAAGAAACATTTTAATATTGATTTCATAACAAATAATTCTAAAGTAGATGAAAATAGATCAACCAAAATAGAATATGAACCTCATTTTCGTATTACAGAAATGTTGGTAATTGGGAAAAATGACTGGGTTGTCTCTGTTAATTATAGAGGTGAGAAAGATTATAATAAAAAACTTACCGATTTTGGAAAAATTGTTTACCCATTATTTTCTGAAATATATTTTA